>NZ_JBPKJP010000045.1:0-32097 GCF_051217035.1 Lysobacter sp. 1R34A | reverse complement strand
CGACGACGGCGCCGGGCCGCCGTCGCCACCGGCCGCGGCCGGACGGAACGCCAGCATGCGCAGCACGCTCATCTCGAAACCCGCGCGCGGGCTCGGCGCCAGCGGCAGGTCGCGTCGGCCGTTGACGCTCATCTGGTACCACAGCTGCACCACCTCGGGCCGCAGTTGCTCGGCCAGGGTGTCGATATCGACGCCGTCGGCCTCGACCGCGGCCTCGGGCACCAGTTGGCGCACCTGAATCCGGTGCAGGGCATCGCCGAGGGTTTCCAGCACCCCGCCCCAGTCCGGCGAGAACTCAGCCAGGGTGGCGACCTCGTCGAGCAGGCGCTGGCCGTCGCCGTCGGCCAGGGCGGCCAGGACCGCGCCGACCCGGGTCCGATCGACCGTGCCCAGCATCGCCGCGACCGCCGTCCCTTCCAGGCGCGCATCGGTGCCGGCGCCGCTGTAGGCGATGGCCTGGTCGAGCAACGACAGGCCGTCGCGCAGGCTGCCGTCGGCGGCCTTGCTGAGCTGGCGGATCGCGGCCTCGTCGACCGGGATGCCCTCGGCGGCGAGGATCCGGGTCATCTGCCCGGAGATCTGCTGCTCGTCCAGGCGCTTGAGGTTGAACTGCAGACAGCGCGACAGCACCGTCACCGGCAGCTTCTGCGGGTCGGTGGTGGCGAGCAGGAACTTGACGTGCCCCGGCGGCTCCTCGAGCGTTTTCAGCAGCGCGTTGAACGCCGACTTCGACAGCATGTGGACTTCGTCGATCAGGTAGACCTTGACCCGTCCGCGGCTCGGCATGTACTGGGCGTTGTCGATCACCTCGCGCACGTCGTCGACACCGGTGTTGCTGGCGGCGTCGATCTCGAGCAGGTCGATATAACGGCCGGCGTCGATGTCCAGGCAGGCGTTGCACTCGCCGCAGGGGTCCGAGGAAGTGCCGCGCTCGCAGTTCAGCGACTTGGCGAAGATGCGCGCGATGGTGGTCTTGCCGACGCCGCGGGTACCGGTGAACAAGAAGGCGTGATGCACGCGCCCGGTGCCGAGCGCGTTGGTCAGCGCGCGCACCACGTGTTCCTGCCCGACCAGCTCGGCGAAACGCTTCGGGCGCCACTTGCGGGCGAGGACGAGATACGACATCGGATCCTTTGCGATAAGGCGTTCTGACGGGCCGGACGCGGTGCGTACGACGCCGTCCGGGCGCTCGCGACGGAAGCCGCGGGCGAAGCGTGAACGAACCTCCACATTGTGCCACGCCCCACCCCCGCGCCCGAGCCTCCCGGCCCCTCCCACGCCGGCCCCTGCAGCTTCAGCTTGTTACCGGGCCCCGCCGCCGCTAGAATTCCCGGCTCTGCACGGCCCGCGACAGCGCCCGCACAGATCCCGGAGAGGTGTCCGAGTGGTTGAAGGAGCACGCCTGGAAAGTGTGTAAGCGTCTAAACCGCGCTTCGGGGGTTCGAATCCCCCTCTCTCCGCCAGATATACGAACAGCCCCTGACGACGTCAGGGGCTGTTTTGTTTTGGGTCCCGGCAGAGTCGGCGCCGGCCGGCTGGAGCACGGAGCTATGCCGGTCGGCGAGGCATGCGCGTCGGTGCTCGAGCGCGCTACGACGTGGAGCTTGCCTTTGGACGTCGTGTAAGCAGCGGCTCGCTACCCAGTTCCGGGCACCGGTGCCGCGCCCTTGGCGTATCGAAACCCGGGATGTACTTCAGGCTTGAACCGGCAAGACTCGGCGCCATTCGCACCGGCACGCGACAGGAGCACTCTCGATGAGCGACAAAGGCAAAGTCGAAATACCGCTCAGCGACGACGAACTCAGGCAGGTCGCGCTGTTCGCAGCGATCTGCGCCCGGCGTGTGCTGCCGATCTTCGAGGCCGCCTGCCCGAACGACCATCGCCCGCGTGACGCCATCGCCGAAGCGGAGGCCTTTGCCGCCGGCAACAAGCGCACCGCAACCTTGCGCGCGTGCGCCTGGGCCGCCTATACCGCCGCTCGCGAAACCAAGCGCGCGGCTGCAGCCAACGCCGCCCAAGCCGCCAGCCACGCCGCGGCCGCGGCTTATCTGCACCCCCTCGCCACACCGCATCAGGTCAAACACGTGCTCGGCGCGGCGGTCCATCAGGCGCTCGCCCTCGAACTCGAAGCCGGGAACGACATCGCCGTCGGTAGAGAACAACTGCACTGGGCGGCGAACCTCGCATCGCCCGCGGTACGCAGCGTCCTGCGACGCCTGCCGCCCCCGATTCAAGATCGCGGACGCTTCGGCGAGCTTTTGAACGAGCTCGATGCCGAATTACGACGCTGAAGACGAATCGAGACATTCAAGGTTTGCGCGGGTGCCCGATCCGCAATGGGGATCGTGAAACCACAGCTAGTCCGGGCAAACCGTCTTGATCGGCAAGCCGTCCTTGTAAGAAAAATACTCTTTGCAGTCGCGATCGTCGCGTTTGGCTTGCCGCACGCCGACATCAGCGGCCGATAAAAATTCGGACAGGCTCGTACTGCCCAGTTCCAACCATCGTCAATCATTAATTCTACAAATGTCGGGCACTGCCAACCGGGTCAGAGTGGCCTCCGACAGGGGCTAGACGGAAGGTGCTCTGACCCGGTTTTTGAAGGAGGGACTAACAGAAGATATCGTAAAATCGTGCGATTCCTGGGGAAAAACCTTTAAATCTCAGTATATCGGCATGGCCACCTTGCAATGACAAATTCGATTTCATCTGCAGCACCCAAGCGGCCCGGATTTGGCGCCCAATACTCAACACCACGATCAATATCTGCGCCACCTATAGAGCGCCGAAAATGCAATGGAGGCATTTATCCAAACAGGATCAACCATCGATCCAAGTAAATTCAATCAGATATACAACCCAACGGACTCTGGCACAAACAACATTCCAAAGAGGGCAGATCATGACAAGCCGAACAATTGATGGCTTCGTCGTTCGCGCGACGACCGAACCTGAAGAAGACGGGGCAGATTTTTACGAGCCCGCCTATCGCATAAGGAAAATTGACTCAGATATCGAGCACAAAGACACGTGGTTCGCTGTATCCCAAAACACCGAATCACGAACCAAGGGTGAGGCACTTGAAATGGCGGAGACAGAGCTGAGACAGATAACGAAGATTGTTTTCCACGGCGAAGATTGGCAGTTGCACTTCAAATAGTGCGGACCAACTCAGCTTGCCACCCGGTCGAGCGTTTTGCACCATTGTTCAACCCCTCAAAATATTATGCCGCCCTTCCCCAGTGTGGCCGCCGGCAAATCGTCACGATTGTTCCACTGCGCTCAATTGAGATGATTCCTTGCGCGCGGACTACGGGGAGGTTCATAAGGCTTTTGAAGTTCGCCTCTGTAAAGAACTTTTCCACCGCGACCAAAGATGTGTTCAAGCGATTGCTGAGGGGGGCCAAATCGCGCTTTGCACGTTGCATGGAGCGAATTGCGTCCCTGTCGTCGTCCGCTGGCTGCCATGACAGCAACGTCGTAACTAGCTGCTGGAGTTCTTGCTTGAGGACAGAGGGTGTGT
This sequence comes from Lysobacter sp. 1R34A, assembly GCF_051217035.1. Classification (NCBI taxonomy): domain Bacteria; kingdom Pseudomonadati; phylum Pseudomonadota; class Gammaproteobacteria; order Lysobacterales; family Lysobacteraceae; genus Lysobacter; species Lysobacter sp. 1R34A. The sequence goes on along the minus strand of NZ_JBPKJP010000045.1, from coordinate 28,573 downwards.
TCTTAGGGTGGAAACATTCCAGACCGGCGAGAGACGCGATCGTCTGAGTTTCGACCTGTGCGACGTAAGCTCTTGGCTCATCTGATGTGCGTCCTGCCTCAAGGGCAGCACGACGCAACTCGCGGTCGGCTTCGCTCAGTCGAACTTCGCGCTCAATAGCGCTCCGCCCTCTTTCTGCACGCTTCTCTATCTCGTGTAGCAACGGCCCGTTCGCCTGATCACAAAAGGAGCGGTGAAGTGCTACCGCGAGGTCGATCGCAGGGGTGTTGTCCAACCAGTATTGCTTTTCCTGCGCCTCAAGCCGGATCTGCACGAAAGCCAGCTTGCGGATTCGCGCCTCTTCTCTACCGCGATAAGCACTGATTTTTTGATTCCAAACGGTGGCGCCATCGGTGTACTTCGCCGCGCAGTCTTGACCGATGTGGACGAAACGTCCATTCGTCAACGCAACGAGCCATCCATGCGCGTGGAGACGTTCGCAGTTCTTGCGGCCACATGGCCGCATGTCCTTGCTGTCGAACTCATACTCATGAATTGGATGACCTAGGACAATCTCTTCTATGGGAATGCCCTGTAGGCCGCCAGTGATCGCGAAGAGTTCGCCCCAATTTTTGGGCTTCGGGGGGATGTGCAGGAAGTCGATGTCATCGGTCAACGGAGCAACCTCGTTAGTAGTAATACTACTCAAGACACTTTCTACACCCAGCAGCGATGCGAGACAATTTTTTTCCGTTAAATTACGAAAATATCACAATAAATTATTTATAATTTTACAATTCGGTTTCGTTGACAGGTTATAGCGCCCCTCGCAGTAGTGCTCAACGCACATTGAACCATCGCGGATAAGACACGAGCTAAACCGTGCACCGCATTGGGGTTGGACTCGCTCTCTGCACGAACGCGGACCACTGCAAGGCAGGGCCGATATAGCCACTCGATGAGTGCACAACGGAGAAGGCCTGCCTACAAGGAAGCTCCGTCATTCAACCCTTTGCGGGTCGGCGGGTCTTCTTAACTGCGGCCTTATGGCCCTTCCGGGTAGCCCTTTCTTCACGCCCGACTGGCTCTTGGCGCCGGACTTGGCTGCACCATTGGCGGCGGGGAACTTCTCGATGCCGTCGGTGCGCGACACTGAACCGGGTCGGAGTACTTTTCCGACAAATCAGCACGAAGGTACTCCGACCCGGCTTTTGCTTTTTATTCAGCCCCAACTGATATTAATTTCCAACTGCCGTCAGCGCGCTTCTGATACGACATCGAGACATAGGTTTTCTCACACTTCTGGGACGGGGTCTGCTGACAGAAATACACCCTGACTTCCGCCCCGTCACTCCAGCCGTCTCCTTTGATTACCCGGGTAATTTCGCCGGACGGCTTGACTTCACCTTTTTTCTGAAGACCAAAAAAATCGCTGCGTATTTGCTGATCCTGCAGACCAGCAGAGCAGGCACCCAAGAATGCACAACCGAAAAACATTATCAGATAGGAAATTCGCATCATTATTGTCCACATTTCAGGATGCAACTCTGCGTGAGCTGACTATCCGATTGGCCATTCGACAAAGAAGCGCCAGCGTCAAAGCCTCCGACTTTAGCGAGGCAGGTGGAGAGCCCTTTGAGGTCAAAGTACTGAAACCCCAACTAGTCACGATAAATCGTCTTGGCTGGTAAGCTGGTCTTGTATGAAAAATATTCCAACATCCTCGCCTGCCTTCCAGAAAATAAAATTAGCCGCATTTTTTAACTGGCATTGGACATCCGCGACATGAGCCGTGCCGCCAGAGCGCTGCGAGTAACATTAGCCAAATAATACAAAAAATAGAGCGCCGCATAGGCGCGCTCCAAGATAGAGAGCCTCACTTAGCGAGCCATTACTTTAGACGAGAACACGAGCCCGACCAAAAGCCTTCTAATTCAACTCAATTACATGGCAGCCACTTATGTATAAAATCCTGACAAACAACAAGCAGCGATCCTTTATCGAACTCCACCTCATGAAGAACATTACCTTCGTCCGATAGCCTCACCTCGTCGTACAGCCAATCACCGAAAATCGCAGAACCGCGATGCATGGCATAGGAATGGATACCAAAGTACTCAATCTCGATGATTCCATCATGGTACGCACCGAGAAGTGTCAGGATCATACGAGCGCCCTTAGGACCGCGCTCGCCATTTCCGGCCGACTCGATTACCTCTACCTTCTGAAGCCATGAATCGTGAGGCGGTCGATGATCCATATGATCGTAGTGCCAGTCTGCCAAGGCATAAGAAAGCACAGACTCCGGCAGCGATGAGGAAATTGAAGCCAAATATTCTTGGTATTTCTGCCACCCAACGTCCCACTCGTCCAGTGAGTTAGCAGGGCGATCCTTTCTCAATAAAAACATTCTCAAAGCCTCAGCAAGCTGGATGGGAAGGATCAATTGAACACAACCTTTCGAGACTTGGACTGGCAAGGACCGTCCCTGCTGCACCGCCCGTTCGGATCGCAGCTCTCAAAATTCGCCCGAGATTGGCGCCTTTTATATTAACCATTCCTTTCGCAGGTAGAATTTTTCGGGACCTGAGCTGTGCTACTACCTCCCCCCTTACCTTGTCGCACATGGCATCAGGAATGCCCTCTGGCTTCCCTTTGAATCCATGCTTGTTTAGCCACTCGCCATCTGGCCATAGGACTCCGATCTCTGTGCCTCTTGGATTCTTCACATGAATCTCAAACAAAGACACCCCTCCGGAAATGAATGGGTCCACACGCCCTTTATATCCGAGCCCAAGGTCAAGATCTTTTAAATCCCGCGGATCTATTAGGCTTATCGGGTTCCCGCGAACATAGACATAGGTATTGATACCAGCAGCTAACCCGATCGGATCACTCTGCATATACCGACCGGTACCCGCATCGTAATCCCGGAAGTAGTTGTAATTCAGCCCTGTGGTCGCGTCATAGCGCTGCCCCGGAAAGCGCATATCGAACACGAACGCGGTGCCGTCCTGATCCGGGTCCTGGTTCGGCGGGTTGTTGCCGAAGGCCTCGCCCTTGGCGTCCCAGGTCCAGACCGCGAGGTTGCGGCTCGGGTCGATCACCGCACGCGGGGTGCCCAGGTGGTCGGGCTGCACGTAACGCACGGTCTGCGCCACGCCCGCGCCGACGACCAGGCCTACCGGGGCGTCGCCCAGCCAGATGGCCTGTTGCTTGGTCGCGCCGTTGGCGTCGTAATCGCCGAGCCAATGGCCGGCTTCGTCGTACAGCGTATAGCCGGTGATCGCGCCGGTCGCGTTGTCGGTCCGCGAGACCCGCTCGCCCTTGGCGTTGTAGTGGTAGCTGGCCTTGACCACGCCGGCTTGTTTGACCTGGCTCATGCGGTCGTTGACGTTGTAGACGAACTCCCTGCGACCGGGTCAGAGTGGCTTCCGACAGGGGCTAGACGGAAGGTGCTCTGACCCGATTTTTTATGAGCGACTGCTACTTTTGCCCTCCACCATAGGATTCAATAATTTTCTTCAGAAAATCTGACTCCCATCCCACCCATTCGTCAGCTTGCAATTTTTCGGAGACTTGATCTTCGGAAATGACATAATCGAAAACACCACTTTCCTTCGCTGACCAGCGCTCAAAGGTACTAGCATCGAAGACTGCCAGTATAGCGAAGTGCTCATCGACGTCCTCGTAGGCCACCCATTTCGGCTCACCGCTAACAACAATAATGGAACCGAAAATTTCAAAGGGCCCTTGCGTTACATGAAGTCGCAAATCTTTTATTTCATCGGCGTTCGACACTGAAAAAAACAGATCTCGCTCAGGCTGCTCTCGCAGCCGGACAAGAACAGATATCGGCGTTCCGTTTGTTCTTAAATTTTCGCCGAGCATGAATTCCAAGAAGTTGCGGGTATCAAATATTCCAGCACCAATAATAAAAAAACCTTGGAGCTTGCCTTCGCTGAACACATAATTAGGAAATGCAGCTTGCCAATTTATGGCGTTCCTTAATTCGTCGGCAGCTGGGCCTTTCGGGATTGATTGAGAGGTCATAAGCTTCGATCCTGGCTGAATCGCAATTTGGCAAGGGGGTAACGCTCGCCGGCAGCTCGGAGTCGGCAGAAGATCCGCCAGTGCTACCAGAGCCCTGGATATATCGTAGGTGTATCTTCCCTTGGTCACTGCGAACCGGGTCAGAGTGGCTTCCGACAGTGGCTAGACGGAAAGGTGCTCTGACCCGGGTTTTTACTCTGGAACGTAGTGGTCAGCCATCTACTCCTGCTGCCGCTTTTTTGCATTGCGGCCTGTTCCAGGCTCTCACCGGTTACAGCCCAAAGTCGTGACAAGCTGAATTGGCGTCTTCCTGGGCGGAAATTTCCAGCTTTCCACTCGAGCTCTGGCCTGCACGTCGCATTTTATGTCCTTCGACGATCTCTTAAATCTGGCATTGGAGACCTTGCCAGCCGGCGAGACAGTAAACTCAATTTTCACCGCAGAAGCAGAGGTCAGAACAGGCTTCGCGCCGCCTTTATTAACGGGTGCTGGCGCAGGCTCCTTCGAGCTCACCAGCGAAAGCAGATCAATGGCGGGGCCTTTGCCCCAAGAAACCTTTCCCGAATGCTTGCCCACAAGGATTTTGTCCTTGTCGGGAGATCCATCGATTCCAGTACGAGGAGTGATCTGCCAGTGGGAACCCTGACTAACTGGGGCATCTGTCGTGCCACAACCGCCTATGTACCGCTCACAATAGAATAGCGCGACGGCGCCGGCTTGTTTCTCCGTCATCCCAGCTTTCAGATTGATCAAGCCGACTTGGTCTGCCAAATCCCGTTGTGCTGTTTTGATTTCTTGCGCGTTTGCGAATGTGCAAACGCTGAGCATCAGAGCCCCCAACGCCGTTTTCATCAGTTCACCTGTGCATGTAAGGACGCTGGTTCTTCGTCAACGCTTCATGGTTGAAAAACGTCACTTCTTAGGCCGGGCGGCGACTACCGGAGCCAACTGCGTGGTGGGCAGGTATGCATTGCGCAATGGGTAGCCGAGTGCCTTGCGAGTAGGGTTTTCGACCAACTCGACGTTGTCGCCAAGCATATTGGTCCCGCCCGACAGTGCGAACCGGGTCAGAGTGGCTTCCGACAGAGGCTAGACGGAAAGGTGCTCTGACCCGGTTTTTTCTGGTTAGCTTACCCCCGCCTTGTGTCGTCTTGGATGCGCCCTGACCTCAACCGCAACCATCTAAGCGCTGTGCTGCTGGTATTTGCCAACGCACCTTCAGGGGCAGCCGTGCCTATGGATCAAAAGAAAGGCTCCGACTTCGGAGCCTACTTTTTGCGACATAACTGATGGCGGCTCGCTAGCCCATCGCCTTCACAACACTCGCGAGTAATTTAATAGTCGCCCGAGATTAAAAATAGTTAGAAGTCTTTTCTATTTTCATATTTTTTTTTGAAATCCAAATCTCACCGCCACCACCAGCAACATTCTTATCACTCGGCAAGAAAATAAATATTATATAGCTTGAATTTTGACTAATCCCTATATCATAGTTATTAATATTTCGCATGTAATCCCCATCAGCGCCGGGCGTCGTATGGCGCTCAGCGATATTCTTCGAATACGCTGCTATAGCCACCCCAGACGCTTTAATTAGATTGTCCGGCGACTGAGCCATAGCAGGCTGCAATGAGGCAAGCGCAATCAGCAACACAAAAATTAATGCAATAAAATTTTTCATACACCCTCCCTTAGTCAAACCCCAGGAATTCCATTGCAACGTCCCAAGCACTCTTTATAGGCGCACTGCAGTCACACGCATCGCCGTTATTCGGAGCCGGCTGGGGCAGCCTTTTAGTGTCGGCCCTCCCCATGCTGCTATACCTCAATATTTTTCCTGCGGGCGTACCGACCCAAGCCAACTGGCCATATGGAATTCGTATGTCGCCCCCAGAGAACGTCTCTCGAATAGGCTTAGCGGGATATGGCTCTCTGGCATGAGTATGGTATTTTCCGAGCGAAATTACGCCCTTAGGTGGCTCTCCTATTTTGACGTATTCGCTATCCCAACTTGTTTTAGGCTCAGTATACGAATAGTAGCCTTTTGCAGTTTTATATACCCAACCGCCATATTCCCAATTATTCTTGATGGAGTTCGGAAGCGTTTCCGCGACTGCGTTTGCAGCGGCGATATCTGCACTGATATAACAATCTTTCGGCTTCAACCCCAAAGGATCTGATAAGTCAAATGGGCGGGAGTTCACATACGAGTAGCCGCTTATGCCGCCTTCCAATCCAATCGGATCGCTCTGCACATACCGGCCGGTAGCCGCATCGTAATCCCGGAAGTAGTTGTAGCTCAGCCCGGTAGCCGCATCAAAGCGCTGCCCCGGGAAGCGCATATCGAATACGAACGCGGTGCCGTCCTGGTCCGGGTCTTGGTTCGGCGGGTTGTTGCCGAAGGCTTCGCCCTTGGCGTCCCAGGTCCAGACCGCGAGGTTGCGGCTCGGGTCGATCACCGCACGCGGGGTGCCCAGGTGGTCGGGCTGCACGTAACGCAGGGTCTGGGCGACGCCCGCACCGACGACTAGGCCAACCGGGGCGTCGCCCAGCCAGATCGCCTGTTGCTTAGTCGCGCCGTTGGCGTCGTAGTCGCCCAGCCAATGGCCGGCTTCGTCGTACAGCGTGTAGCCGCTGATCGCACCGGTGGCGTTGTCGGCGCGCGAGACCCGCTCGCCCTTGGCGTTGTAGCGGTAGCTGGCCTTGACCACGCCGGCCTGTTTGACCTGGCTCATGCGGTCGTTGGCGTTATAGACGAACTCCCTCGCCGTACCGCCGATGTTGGTGGTGTTGCCGACCGCGTCGTAGCCGCGGCTGATGCCGCCGACGTTGCTCAGGCGATGGCTGGTGCCCGGGTAGGTGTAGTTGGTGGTGATGCCGCCGTGCAGCAGGCTGTTGCGGTTGCCGGTCTTGTCGTGTCCGTAGATCTCGATCTGCGTGTTGCTGGGGTCGTCGCGGGTGATCCTGCGAACCGGGTCAGAGTGGCTTCCGCCAGGGGCTAGACGGAAGGTGCTCTGACCCGGTTTTTTAAATTTCTAAGAATGAACCACCCTCTTTATCATGAAGGGTACTTGGCGCCGAATTCATCCGTGTGGACATAGATTTTGCATCGTTGACCGGCTCAACGAGAGATGGCATCCGGCTGATGCTTAAGTATTGCTGCGACCACCTCTTCTCGATTTTTCTTCAGCAGATCAAGTGGGCGATCGCCGTATTCCTTCTCCACGAGCAAGCTGGCTCCGTTTTTCAATAGAGCATCAACGACTGGCGCATATCCGAACATGATTGCGTAGTGAAGCGCCGTATGGCCGATACCGCCCGGGATGTCGATATTTGATATTACCGGAAGCATGAGTTTCAGGTCGTCGATGTCACCACTAAGTGCGGCCAAATGCAGTGGCGTCTCTCCGTCGGCTCCCCGATCATCAAAATTTCTAATATTGAAGTCAACGAACATCTCGTGCATTCGATATTTATCGAGCAGGTTGGCGAGTTCATTATTCATTCATCACATTCCTCAGGGCAGAGTTCCTTAAACTCTTTTTCGAGCTTGGTGATCGTCGCATTGCTCAGTGCAATGTCGCCAATATGTCGACCGCCAGGAAACTTGCTACTGGGCCACTTGGAGTCCCAGGCCGAGCGCAATCGATTTGGCGTCTTATGGTGCTCGATACGGTTCTTTAAATGCCTGCACGAGCCTGGGGCGTAGGCAACACTGGCTCGCTGGATATCCTTATAAGCTTGATACTCCTCTCCCCGCTCCTTCTTCTCGCTGTACATGCGAGCGCAAGCACCGGCTCCCATCGCCTCACATGGGGCGCCCCCCAACGAAGGGGAGTACAGCAATAGTGCAGCGCCCGTAGTGTAGGCCGAAACCGTAGCGCCGCCGGCAACTAGAGCTTGTAGCGCTAGTGTCAGCTCCGTTCTTGATGGTGGCACGAATCCGCGCACGGGATAGACTGATGTGGGGACTGTCGTTGCGTCCAAGCCAAACAGATCTACGTTGCTCATTGGGGCATTGCCCGCATACGCGAATGTACTCAGTCCGCCTCGTCGTTCGCGTTGTAGACGAACTCCCTGGCCGCGTGTTCGATATGCGGTTCCCGGGGCAGCGCTACGATGTCGCAAGCGAATGTTGGCGCGATATTGGCTTTGTTGTCGGGATGCCCTACAAGAAAAAAGGCCCCGTTGCCGGGGCCTTAAAGATGGCTGCGAAATGTCTATGGATTCCTGAGCGATTCAGACCCCGTTGCCGGCGCCTTTGAGGCTCTGCGGCTACCGCTCTATTTATCGCTGACAGCTTCCATGTGTATTACATGTATGCCCAACTGCTTACAGGAATTTACCGAGATTGAATCTGCGTCCGAAGAAACGAAAGAAATTATTCCGTAGATTTTAACGTTCTTCCCGCTCAGTTTTTCGGCTGCCTCGCTCGTCAAGTCATCTTTCTGGTTTATGAGTACTGGGAGGCAGTAATCGCGAGGCGCCGGGGTGCCCGCCCAAGTCGGATAGAGATTCCTGTCTTCGTTGCTCCATTGCAGGCGTCCGCTAATCGATACCCGTCTCGCAATGGCTGGAGAGGGATCCCTAAGGATCTGTGTGGATAATCTTTCCTCATTGGTTTCGGCGACGGCGCTCGCTATGTTTACGCCGGAGAGGGACAAGCCTAGTAGTATGATAAAAGCGGCTTTCATGTGACCTCCGTTAGCTTGTTTCCGGGCTCTTCTACGGACTTAGTCGGTTCTGAAATTGATTGAGACGGCTCTGGATGTTCCGAAGATCATTAAGGGGCAGCGTGCCTCTTAGTATCCTGTACTGGAACTGGCCTTTGTCGATTTCAAGTACGCCATAAACCGAGTTTCTAACTATGTAGCTCGGATATCCAAGCAAAACAGCTTCATGTTCGCCATATCCTGGGATCGATTCAAATTGTTTATCCTTCGGATGGGAATGGCAAATGGCAGCGGTTTCCTCTCTGGTTACCGAAAAATCGCCTTTGACTCCCTTGGCGGTTTCCTGCGTAGGTGCCGGAATAATCGTGAAGCTTCCATCCTTCCCGATAGACGCGAAGTGTTCATCTGTCTCCGAGCGATCTAGTCGTCGGCCATTTGCGAGAAATATTTGATCGGTGGCTGCGCTACCGATAACTGTTCTGCTGCCATGCCTTGTGGCGTCGTAATTGCTGGCATTGAAGCATTTTCGCTCTTGCTTTAGTTGTGGTGGGCACTCTAGTCCAAACGGGTCTGCGGCGGTCAGCGGACTGCCTCCTGCATATCCAAAGGTACTTAATCCACCACTCAAGCCAATCGGGTCACTTTGTATATAGCGGCCTATGGTCGGATCATAGTCGCGGAAGTAATTGTAGATCAATCCGCTTGCCGCATCGAACCGCTGCCCCGGGAACCGCATATCCAACACGAACGCGGTACCGTCCTGATCCGGGTCCTGGTTCGGCGGGTTGTTGCCGAAGGCTTCGCCCTTGGCGTCCCAGGTCCAGACCGCGAGGTTGCGGCTCGGGTCGATCACCGCGCGCGGGGTGCCCAGGTGGTCGGGTTGCACGTAACGCAGGGTCTGGGCGACGCCGGCGCCGACGACCAAGCCGACCGGGGCGTCGCCCAGCCAGATGGCCTGCTGCTTGGTCGCGCCGTTGGCGTCGTAATCGCCCAGCCAATGGCCGGCTTCGTCGTACAGCGTGTAGCCGGTGATCGCGCCGGTCGCGTTGTCCGCTCGCGAGACCCGCTCGCCCCTGGCGTTGTAGCGGCAGCTGGCCTTCACCACGCCGGCTTGCTTGACCTGGCTCATGCGGTCGTTGGCGTTATAGACGAACTCCCTGGCGGTGCCGCCGATGCTGGTGGTGTTGCCGACCGCATCAAAGCCGCGGCTGACGCCGCCGACGTTGCTCAGGCGATGGCTGGTGGTCGGGTAGGTGTAGTTGGTGGTGATGCCGCCGTGCAGCAGGCTGCTGCGGTTGCCGGTGGCGTCGTAGCCGTAGGTCTCCAGCGGCGTGCCGGTCGGGCCGTCGCGGGTGATCTTCAGGCGGCCCAGGGTGTCGTAGTCGTACTTAGCCAAGAACGCGCTTTGCAGGCCGTCCTTGAGTTCGGTCAGCTCGCCGACTTCGTTGTAGCCATAGGCCAACGACAAGCCGCCGGTGGCGCTGTCGAGGATCGTCTTGGCGCGGTAGTCCTGGTCATAGGTGCGCGCCAGGTTGCGGCCGTTGCCGTAGGTCCAGCCGGTGGCCGGGCCGAACGGTTCGTAAGCCGCATTGTTGAGCAGCACCGTGCGCACGCCGCCGGCCGGCTTGATGCCAACCTCGGTGACTTGGTCCTGGGTGTTGCGGACGTAGTCGACGATGGCGTTGTCCGGGTAGGTGATGCTGCGCACCTGGCCCGAGCTGGTGTAGGCGTAGCGCAGGGTGAAGCTGCGGGTGCCGACCGTCTGCACCTTGCGCACGAGCTGGCCCCAACGGTCGTAGCAGTACTTCAGCTCGGTGCCGTCGGTGCGCATCGCGGTGACGCGGCCGAGGGCGAAGTTCTCGCCGGCGGTGCAGACCGTGTTGACCGTGTCGTAGTCGTACTCGACATCGTTCGCGCCGCCGCCGTAGGACACCGTTTTCGGCCGGTTAAGGGCGTCGTAGGTGTAGGTGTGCGGGTTGGCGTCGTTGGCGTCCTGCTTGCTCGCGAGCAGGCCGGCGCTGTTGTAGCCATAGGTGGTGACGCCGGTGTCCGGGCTCGTCAACTGGACCTGATCGCCGAAGCCGTTGTAGCCGTAGGTGGTGGCCAGGCCCTTCGGGTCGGTGACTTTGGTGAGCTGATCGAGCGCGTTGTATTCCAGCTTGGTCTCGACCGCGAGGCCGCCGACGTCCTGCAGGGTGCGGCTGAGGCGATTGAGGGGGTCGTGGTCCTGGTTGGTGACGCGGTTCAAGGCGTCGGTGGTCAGGTCCGGGTTGCCGTCGGTGTCGTAGCTGAAGGTGGTCGCATGCGCCAGCGAATCCTTGGCGGTCTGCAACTGGCCCAGGGTGTTGAACACGCGCGACAGGGTGCGCTTCAAGGTGCCGGACGCGGTCTTCGTGTCTTCCTGCTTGCGGTTGCCGGCCAGGTCGAGGGTGTACTGGATCTTATTGCCGGCCTTGTCAGCCACGCTGGTCAGGCGCTGGGCGGTGTCGTAGGTGTAGGTGATGTAGGCGCCGCCCGGCGGAGTGATGCGCTTGACCAGGCCGGTCGGCCAGTACTCGACCCGGGTGATGCGGTCGTCGGTCTCGACGCTGTTGTCGGCGCCGCGGACCTTGGTCGCGGTGAGCCAGCCGCGCGGGTGGTACTCGTAGTCGGTGACGATGCCGTTGGCGTCGACGACCGACAGCGGCCGGCCCTGCGGGTCGTAGCCGAAGGTCTCGGTGCTGCGGCCCAGCGCGTCGACGACCTTGCGCAGGTCGCCCTTGCGGTAGGTGCATAGCGCCGGCTGGGTCGCGCAGGTGCTGTCGTCGCTGCCGTAGTACTGGAACGTCGTGACGTCGTTGACGTCGGTGCGCGGGCCGTCGACCGACTTGACCAGGCCCAGGATGGGGCAGGTGCTGTTGCTCGCCGCCACGTCGGCGGCCTCGCAATAGGCGTAGGTCGTCGTGCGGGTCTGGTTGCTGACCGTGTCGCGCACGGTGACGGTGACCGGCTGCAGGCGCGCGTTGCGCACGATGCGGGTCTCGCGGTTGCCGACCTGGGTCAGCACGGTGCGGTTGCTGGCTACGTCGCGGCGTTCGAGGCTGCTGCGCTCCTGCGCCAGGCCGACCGCTTCCTTGACCGTATGCGTGCGCGCCGGCTGCCCGGTGACCGGGTCGTTGGCTTCGGCGTACGTGTGCTTGGTCTGGGTGCCGTTGCGGTCGGTGACCGTGTCGAGGCGGCGGCGGAAGTCGACGGTTTCGTCGTAGTAGGTCCTGCCGATGGTGCCGCGGGTGTCGGTCAGGCCGCTGACCTTGCGCGGCGCGCCGCTGGCCGGCGATGCGGTCAGGGCATAGGTGGTCTGACGATCGAGAGGATCGGTGACGATGGAACCACCCGTCGAGGGATAGGTCAGGGTGACGCGGTCGGCGTTACCGGAATGGACGCTCAGGGTCACCCGATTCTTGGCGTCGTAATTGAACGTACTGTAGCGTTGGCCGCCTTCCGCGGTCACGCCAGTCAGATTGAGGGGAAACCTCGTATCTTCATAGTGATAGGTCCGCGACTCGCCGCCAGGATAGGTGACGGTTTCGACCTGTCCATTGGCGTTATAGGCAAAAGACGCGAGCGCTACGCCGGCCGAGCGGATCGCCGTGATCGGCGCGTCGTCGCCGCCGGCGGTGTATTCGAACACCAGGCTGCGGCCGCTGTTATGGGAAATCGAGCCCAGGCGGCGCATGGCGTCGTAGCTATAGCTCAGGACCGAGCCGTTCTCGAAACGCTGCTCCAGCAGACGGCCGGCGGCGTCGAAACGCAGCACCCGGTCGCTGCGATGCATCAGCCACTGCGCGCCGTCGGCGACGATCCGGTCGCCGCTCTGGTCGTTTGCCTCGTACGCGGCACCCACCGGCGTGAACGCGACCTGCGAACCATCGGCTTCAACGAAACCAATACGGACCGTCGGGTCGGAAGGCGTGGTCGGATCGGGGCCGACCGACAGCCGCAGATTATGCGAATGCGTCCATCCGTAACCGAATCCGCCAGCGACAGTCGACGTTAGCGAATGGTAGTGTCGATCGAATGCAATCCAGCCCAGATCGAAATCGTGCGCCGGCTCGGACTTGTCCCCGGTTGTCGGGTCGCAAGGATTGCCGACCGGGCAGTCGTTGCTCGGCAACGGCTCGCTGTAATACACCATGTCGAAGCTGGGCCCGGCGGCACAGGCGCTGAGATCGCTCTTCCAGCTCATGAGCAGGCCGGGGCAACTGGCCGCCCGATCCTTGACGATCTTGACCTGGGTGTTGGTGAGATAACAGGCCCCGCCGCCCCCGGGCGCCACCATGTATTTGACGTCGGTGGGCGTGGATTCGCGGATCGCGATCGGACTGGTCGACCAGGTGAGATCGGTCGTCCAGACCGTCGGCGTGACCGTGCTGGCCGCCGCGCAGCCCTGGGCGACGCTCTGGGCGTCGTAGCCCTGCTTGATGCGGGCGACGATCGCCTCCAGCGAGGCCTGCGTCGGCGTGCCCGACGGGTCGTTGAGCTCCCTGTAGGCCCAGTCGGTCAAGGTCGGCGGCTTCGGCTCGATCGCGTACTTGTAGACGGTCTTGCTGTTGAGCGCGCTCTGGCTCTTGACGTACATGCTCATCGGCGGGCCGCCGAACTGAGCGAAGTAATTCCTGATGCCCTGCTGCATTGCGGCTTCGGTGGTCTGAGGCGCCAGCGCGAGGCTGTTGGTGCGCCACAGCTTTACCGTTTCCTGCGCCTGCGCGCCCGAGGCGAGCAGCAAGCCCAGCGAGGCCAGGGCCAGGTTCCAGCCGATGCGGTTTCGAGCCGGCCGGCGTTCGGCCTCATTGTCGGCATCCATTGCGACAACTGTCATGGTCATTCCTTCTATGGAGCTTGGAGAGGCCGTGCGCTCGGTCGGTGAGGGAGGACCGCCGGCGCCGGCATGGGGGATTTCGACTTCCAACGGCGAACCGTCGGAGTTCGTGTGCAGCTTGATCGGTGCTTATGTCCGCGCGGCGACGAGCCGCCGCCGGCCCGGGCCGGGGCATGGCGGCGTCGTCGCGTCGGCGACAACGAAAACGGGGGAAGTTTCGATCCAGGCGGCCGGCCTTGCGGCGGCCGCGATGCGTGCGGGCAAATCCATCTGCGTTGCTCCCTTTCCTTAGGTCGGCAAGTCGATACTACGCCTGCGCATCTCAACCGCAGCGATGCAAGACCGGCGTCGGCAACAGGATGCATGCGAGGGTGCGTTCGGCGCTCACTTTAGGCGCAACGGGTTACCGAATGCCAGTACAACGCGAGGCATTTCGGCAGAATTACAAACAGGGACGGTGCGCACAAAATCCGCGACTGCGACGCTGCCGCTGCGATGCCTCCGAACGGCTTCCGCAGGCCGTGCCGACGCAAGCTGAGCGGTGACGGACGTCCACCCGATGCCGCTCGAACCTCACGCCGACACCCGCCCTCGCCCGGCCCGCGCGATCGCTGCGCAGCCGCAGCATCGCCGCGCCGCCACCGCCGGAGCGCGACCGCAGGCTCACTAAGACGGATCGTTACAAACGCGGCGGCGCCCGTCCGGGAAAACTGCGTCGTGCATCGCATCGGCCGGCGGCGTCGGCGCATAGATTGCGCGCGACGTTCGCTGCCGTATGTGCCCACTGCATCCCCTCCGCCGGTCGCGCCCGTCACGTCATGCCCGATCCGGGCACTTACCCAGGATGCCAAATGAGCAAGAAGACCACGAGTTCCGATGCAAACGCCGATACCGGCCCCCATTCGCGTTCGCGCCGCAAGTTGATCGGCGCGGCCGGCATGATCGCCGGCGCCGGTGCGGCCGCGGCGGCCACCACCGCCGCCTCGATCGGCGGTTCGATGTACCAAGAAGAGGCCATCGGCGGCGCGCCGCCGCCGCGCCGCGATGGCGCGTTCGCGTCGACCGCGCTCGTCGGTACCGACCCGGGCCGGGTCAACGTCAAGGACTACGGCGCGGTCGGCAACGGCAGCACCGACGACACCGCCGCGATCGAGCGCGCGCGCGACGCGGTGTTCGCATCCAGGAACGGCAACGGTTGGCTGACCCACCATCTGTATTTCCCGGCCGGCATCTATCGCGTGACCAAGGCCGACGTGCTGCTGCCGAAGGGGCCGGACACCGGCAAGACCAAGATCAACGGCTATGTGATCGAAGGCCAGGGCAAGCGCAGCTCGGAGATCCTGTTCGACGCCGCCCCGAGCGCCGGCGATGCGTTCGCCAACAATCTGCTGACTGCCTACGGCCGCCTGCGCCAGTTGCGGGTGCGCGAGATCAGCTTCCGCGCCGCGCGCCCGGGGCTCAACTGGATCTATTGCTGGGCTTCGGTGGCCGGCGGCACGAACCAGGACTTCGCTTTCGACGATGTCGAATGGCGCGGCCCCTGGAACCGGGTGATCGGCCTGGACGGTCCGGCCGATTCCAACCTCAACTCGGAGTGGGCGTTCAACCGCTGCCACCTCGCCAACGACGTGGTGCTCGGCGACGCCTTCCTGCATTCGGGCATGACGCCGACCCACAGCCAGCAGGACCAGTTCCTGAACTTCTGGTTCCGCGACTGCAAGTTCGAATACCAGAGCGGCACCTTGCTGCGCTTCGCCCGCGGCGGCTACATCAACGTCTACGGCGGCTCGTGGATCCAGTGCAACGAAACCCAGGACGTGCCGTCGGTATTCTTCGACCTGCCGCCGGGCCCGCACAACAATACGGTCAAGACCTTGATCGTGATGGGCGTGCGCTTCGAGCTGCGCCACGCCAAGAGCAAGCTGATGGATTGCGGCTGGGACGCGGCGAACGCCAACCTGAGCTTCATCGCCTGCACCGATGCGGCGCGCTCGTTCCAGAGCCATATCGGTCCGCCGTCGATTCCGGTCACCTACCGGCCGCGCGGTGGCGACATGCCCTACGTGAAGTGGCAGTCGTGCCAATTGATGGGACGCCATGAGTCCTTCGCCACGGTCAATCGCGAGCGGCTGGTCTTCGAGCAGTGCCACACCTTCAACTATCCGATGGCGCAGTTCCTGGTGCAGCGGTAAGCGGATCGGCCCGGGGCGGATGCGTCCCGCGCCGATCTCCGAAACCTGCGAACGGATCGTTCGCGGCAAGCCGGCTCGGGCCGCACCCGGCTACACGTAGCCCGTCGCCAACGCACGCGCCCAATCGGGCCGGCCGTTGCGCAAGGCCCGTTCGGCTTCCGCCTCCCAGTCGTAATCGACCGCGAGCAACTGCGCGCTCCACTCGCCGTTGATCCGCTCGACGATGGCATAGCACGCCTGCGGCGAACCGGTCTCGACCCGGTGCGGATACGGATGCTCTCCCTCGTAAGCCTGCAGGCCGACGCTGCCGGGATTGACGACCAGACGCCCATCGGCCAGGCGCAGGCTGCGCGGTACGTGGGTGTGTCCGCACAGGATCACCCGCGCATCGGTGCCGCCGGCACGCTGCATCGCTTCGTCGCCATGAGCCGGGCGCATGCCATGCGCGTCGACGGTCTCGATGAAACATTCCAGGTCGCTGCGCGGGGTGCCATGGACCAGCAGCACCTCCTCGTTCAGGCGCCAGGTCGGCGGCAGGCTGCGCAGCCACTCGCGCTGGCCGGGGCGGATCTCGGCGACGGCGTGGCGGTCGGACGCGCTCATGCGCTCGGGCGGGTCGTTCAGCACCTGGCGTTCGTGATTGCCGGCGATGGTCGGCCAGCCGAGCGCGATCAGGCGGTCGGCGGTTTCGCGCGGCTGCAGCGGGCCGGACAGCAGGTCGCCCAGATTGACCGCGAGATCGGCGCCGCGCCGCTCGATATCGGCCAGGACCGCATCGAGCGCCCCCAGGTTGCCATGAACATCGGAAATGACGGCTATGCGCATCGCGCGATTCTAGCGCCGGGCCAGCGAGCGCTTCGCGCACCGCGACCGCCCGCCCCCGGCACAGGCAGTCGTTTCGAGGCCGCCGGCGCCGAGATTGCGCCGCGATGGCGGCTTCAGGCAGAATACTGGGCTCTCCGGTCGACAACCGGGTCGTCCCACGGACCACCCGACTGCCTATCGGAGCCGCGAAAGCGCTACAGCGCCTTCGTTCTCTATGGTGGCCCCGTTGGCGCCTCCGCGACGATAAGTTGAAAATCCCGCCAGGGCCGGAAGGCAGCAACGGTATCGACCGATTCGGGCGCCGGAGTCACGCTTGCGGGGCCGCCGCCTTTTCGGACCCTGGTTTTCCGCAGGCCCCGCTCTCCGGATGCGGTTCGCACGGTAGCCGCGCTTGGCGCCCCGCCCACCGGATCCCTCATCCCCCGGTAGCACTCGGTCAGTGACCGGCCAACCCGTCAATCCGCGCGCAGCGACCAGGCCAGCGCATCGGGCTCGCGCCCGGTCTTCCAGTAGGCGATCGGCTTCCAGGTCTTGCGGTCGATCACCGCGACCTCGTCGCCGCCGCTGATCGCGACATAAACCCGCGGCCGCTTCGGGTCGGCGATCACGCCGATCGGCAAGGCGGCGCGGCCGAGCAAGGTATCGCGGTACTCGGCGCCCTCGCGCGCCAGGGCGATCGTCGCCACCGCCTTCTTCCGCTTGGCATCGAACACCGCGACGGTCGCCGCGCGCGCGTTGCTGACCAGGGCATGGCGGCCGTCGGCGGTGAACGCGACCCGGATCGGAAAGCCCGGGCTCGGCAAGGTCTTGCGCAGCGCGAGCGTGCGCGCGTCGTGCACGGTCAGGGTGCCGGCTTCGCGATTGCCGACCCAGACCTCGTCGCTGCCGGGCCGCACCGCCAGGCCTTCGGCGCCCTCGCCCGCCGCGACCTCGGCGGTCTTGGCATTGCGGTCCAGGTCGACGCGGCTGATGGTGCCGCGGTCGATCTTGCTGACGTAGGCGGTCTTGCCGTCGGCCGACACCGCGACCATGTGGCCGCGCCCTTCGCCCATCGCGATCTCGGCGACGATGCGGCCGCTGGCGAGGTCGATGCGCAACAACTGGCCGGAGGCCTCGGTGGTGACCAGGACTTCGCGGTCGCCGGGCAGGAAACGCAAACCGTGCGGGCGGCCATGGCGGCCGAGGTCGATGGTGCGCGTCGGCTTGCCGCCGCGCAGGTCGAGCACGCTCAAGGTATTGCCCGGGGTTTCCCGGCTGCCGTAGTTCGCCACCAGCGCGATGCCGCCATCGTGGCTGACCGCGATTTCGTGCGGCGCCTGGCGGGTGGCGAATTCGCCGAGCTTGCGGCCGTCGTCGAGCGACAACCGCCAGACGGTATCGGCCGATTTGTTGCCGACCAAAAGCTCGCCCGAAAACGCCGGCATGGCGGCGGCGAGCAGGAGGGACAGGCACAGGGCACGGGACATGACGGCTCCGGTGGTTCGCTGCGGGAGGTTGAAGCTAACTCAGAACGATGCCTGGACTCGTGCCGTTGAGCGGTTGCGTCGGCTATTTAGCGAAACCCGCGGATGGGTCGATCGCCTCGATGCCGATACCCGGCTCCGCCTTACGCGGGAGCGGTCGGATGCAGCCAATCCGCATCCCCATCCGCATAGCGCTCGTGCTTCCAGATCGGCACCCGCGCCTTGGTCTCGTCGATGATGTAGCGGCAGGCGGCGAATGCGGCCTCGCGATGCGCGGCGCTGACGCCCACCCAGACCGCCAGTTCGCCGATCGCCAGGTCGCCGACGCGGTGCACGCAGCGCGCATCGACGATGGCGAAGCGCTCGATGGCTTCTTCCAGCACCCGCTCGCCTTCGGCCAGGGCGAGCGCGGCATAGCTTTCGTAACGCAGGCCGGCGACCGCGCGGCCGCCGTGGTGGTCGCGCACCCAGCCCTCGAAGCTGGCGTAGGCGCCGGCGCGGTCGCTGAGCAGTTGCGCGCGCAGCGGCGCGATCTCGAAGGGCTGTTCGGACAGGGCGAAACGGCTCATTCAGCCTCCCGAGACCGGTGGGATGAAGGCCACTTCGCTGCCGGCGCGCGGCGTTTCGTCCCAGCGCGCGAAGGCGCCGTCGACGGCCACGCGCAAGCGCTCGACCGGCAGGACGAAGCCGTGCCGCTGGCGCAAGGCCTCGTACAGTGCGCGCAGATCGGCCGCATCGGCCTCGACCGATTCGCTGGCGACGCCGGCGGCGTCGCGCAGGCTGGCGAAATACAGCACGGTGAGTCGGCTCATCGCTCGTCTCCGCGCGGCGCTGGCCCGGCGGCGAAATCGCGCTTGCCGCCGCGCTTGCCGGTCAGCTTGGCCGGCCCGATCACGATGCGATGCGACAAGGCCTTGCACATGTCGTAGATCGTCAGCGCCGCGACGGTCGCGCCGGTCAGCGCTTCCATCTCGACGCCGGTGCGGTGGGTGGTCTTGACCGCGCATTCGATCGTCAAGGCATTGTCGCCGTCCCAATCGATGGCGAAGCGGCAGCCGTCGATCGGCAGCGGATGGCAGAACGGGATCAGCTCGTGGGTGCGCTTGACCGCCATCGTCCCGGCGATGATGGCGGTGTCGATCACCGCGCCCTTCTTGCTCTTGAGCCCGTCGGCACGCAGTTGCAGCGCCACCGCCGCGGGAAAGCGCACGCGGCACTGCGCGACCGCTTCGCGGGCGGTCACCGATTTGTCCGACACGTCGACCATGGCCGGGCGGCCGTCGCGGTCGACATGGGTAAGGGCAGGTTTGGATTTCAAATCGCCAGACTCCATCGCAGTCCGTGTCCGGGGTCGGACGGAGCGAACAGGAAATGCAGGACACGCCGCCGGCCTTGCGGGCGGCTGGCCTTGGAAGAAGCATGCAGCAGCAACGGTCGCATGATAAGCAGATCGCCCGGCTGTGCGGTGCATGCGGTCTCGCCGCGGTCCTGGCGCAATGCCCGCGCGCTTTGCGCAGTGAGCTTTCCGGCCCGGTGCGAACCCGGCACCACGCGCAACGGCCCATCGGAATCGGTACACGGATCCAGGTGGATGCGCACGACGGTCAGCCGCCCCAGGAGCGCCGCCGGCGGCTGGACGAAATGCGAGCCCTCCTTGTGCGACCAACCCGAGAGCGCCGCATCCGCGACCTTCTCGGCCACTGGGATCGACAAGTCCTGATGCAGGGCGACTTTCCAGTTACGCGATTGGCTTTTGCGGAATAAAGTGCATTGCACGGCGAACGCATCCTCGGCCAACAAGCCCAGGTCGCGAAGCCGCAGGCGCAACGGCGCCACCAATGCCCGGCACCACGCGTGTTGAAGCAGATTGCGGGTGCCGGCCTCGTCGCCATCGCAGGCTTCGAGCTGTGCCGCCATCGCAGCGAGGTCCACCGCACCGAGCACGCCGGGCAAGCGAATAAAACCTTGCGCCTCGAGCGATCCGGAGAGCATGGAACCGAAAGCCGCATCGGGGAACGACAGGACCGCACTGCCGGCTGGCGACGACATCACCGCCTCAACCGCCGATCAAGAACATCTCGACGTGGCGCTTGGAGCGCGGCGCGTCGAGGGCGCGCAATTCGCTGTAGCGGTCGCCGCGGCGCGACCACAGCGCGGCCAGGCGTTCGGCGAAGGCGGTCTCGCCCAAGGCCAGCGACGGTCGCAAGTCGGTGCCTTCGGCGGCGAACAGGCAGGTGTACAGGCGGCCGTCGGCGGACACCCGCGAGCGGTGGCAATCGCCGCAGAACGGCGCGCTGATCGAGGACACGAAGCCGATCTCGCCGCGGCCGTCGGCGAAGCCGTAGCGCGCCGCGACTTCGCCGCGGTAATTGGCGTCGAGCGCGCGCAGCGGCCAGCGCGCGTGGATGCGGTCGCGCAGGGTCTGCGAACTCACCACGCCCTCGGCGCTCCAGTCGTTGCAGTTGCCCACGTCCATGTACTCGATGAAACGCAGTACGTGGCCGCTGCCGCGGAAGTGCTCGACCAGGGGCAGCACCTGGTCTTCGTTGACGCCGCGCTGGACCACGCAGTTGATCTTGATGGAATCGAAACCGGCCTCGCGCGCCGCGGCGATGCCTTCGAGCACGTCGGCGATTTCGCCGCGGCCGCCGGACAGGCGCCTGAAGCGCTCGGGGTCGAGTGCGTCCAGGCTTACCGTGAGGCGGCGCAGGCCGGCCTCGCGCAAGGCCCGCGCGTGGCGCGCGAGCAAAGAGCCGTTGGTGGTCAGGGCCAGGTCGTCGATGCCTTCGATCCGCGCCAGCCGCGCGATCAGCTCGGGCAGGCGCTTGCGCAGCAGCGGCTCGCCGCCGGTCAGGCGCAGTTTGTTGACCCCCACCCGGACGAAACCGCGCACCAGGGTTTCGATCTCGTCGAAGCTCAGGCGCGAGGCCGCATCCAGACCGTAGTCGTCGGGCACCCGCTCGGCTGGCATGCAATAGGGGCAGCGGAAGTTGCAGGCCTCGATCACCGACAGACGCAGGTCGCGCAGCGGCCGGCCGTGGAGATCCAGCGGCATCGGCAGCGGCGGCAGACCGGGGGCGGCACTCACGAAGGCGGCATTCACTAGGACGGCAGTTGCGTGACGGTGGGCTCGGCCAGTTCGATCGCTTCGCCCGGCCTGCCGACACGATACCCCCGCGCCGCCAGTTCGTCGCCCTCTTCGCGGCTGCCGTAGTGGTAAAGCAGGCAGCGGTTCAGCAGTTCGCGCGAGTATTCCCGCTCCAGATCCTCGATGCCGCTGTGCGAGGGGTTGCCGTGCAGTGCGCAGTCGTGGGCGATCAGCTCGCCGGCATCGGCGTACTTGGCCAAGGCCTCGGGGATCGGGCGGGTGTCGCCGGTCCAGATGGCGCTGCCGCGCAGGCGCAGACCGAAGGCGCTGTCGGGCCAATGGTGACGGGTCGCGAACACCTCCAGGCGCAGGCCGCCGTGCCAGAAATGGCCGCTGACCGGCACCAGCTGGAACGCGTCCCAGAAGTTCACCCCGCCCTCGGCCAGCACGTTCGGGTAGTCGGCCACGCGCTGGTGCAGCAGCGGCACCACCGTCGCCGGCACGTACAGCCGCACCTTGCCGCGCCGCTGCGGGTCGAAATAGTGGGCCACGAACAGGCGCTCGAACCCGGCGATGTGGTCCAGGTGGGTGTGGGTGACGAACAGCGCTTCGGGCATCCGGCCGTAATGGGCCAGGAACGCGGTCAGGCCTTCGCCGCCGCAATCGATGGTGAGCCAGGGCTCGCCGTCGCGCTCCAGGGTGGCCATCGCCGAGCCCAGCTCGACCGCCGACGCATTGCCGACGCCATGCAAACGCAACCGCCAAGTCATGCCCGTCCCCTCGATTCGCTGACCACGTCTCTAGTAACCACGTTCCCAGGCGCGGTCATAGGCCGTGCGCAGTCGGGCGAAATCGCGTTCGATCTCGGCCTCGCCGCGCTCGCCGCGCAGTTTCAGCAGCGAGCGCTTCAGCCGGGCCAGGTTGCGCTCGCGCCAGGGGGTCGCCGGAATCCGGATCTGGCCGCGGTCCAGGTCGATCACCCAGCCGTGCCCGCCGCTGTCGAACAGCAGATTGGTGGCGTTGAGGTCGGCGTGGTCGAGCCCGACCCGGTGGCAGCGCGCGATCAGCCGCCCGGCTTCCTCCCAGGGCGCGCCGTCGCCGGCCACCGCGGCGCGGTCGGCCAGCGAGCGCACGTCGCCGAGGCGTTCGAGCAGGATCGCGGCGTAGTAATACCAACCGTCGCGGCGGTACCAGGCGGCCACCGGCTTCGGCACCGGCAGGCCCTTGCCGGCCAGTTCGCGCAGCAGGCGGAACTCGGCGAAGCTGCGGGTCTGGTTGGCGCCGTTCCACCAATAGCGGTCGCGGTTGAAGCGGGCGATCAGGCCGCCGCGCAGGTAGCGGCGCAGCACCACCCGGCCGAACGGCGCGTCGACGAACCAAGCGCCGCCGCGGCCGCCGCTGTCGACCGGGCGCGCGTTGCCGCCCCAGTGCGCCGGCGAGAACCATTCCGGCGCGGCTTGCCGGACCTGCGCGCGGTCGAACAGAATCGCGCCGTACCCGCTATCGTCGCGGTACGGCGTCAGTCCCTCGGCGGCGTCATAACCCGTCATCCGACCGAGTCTAACAAGTCACGTGACCACAACGCCTCTCAGTTCCCATCCGTCGATCTGTCTGCTGCGCCTGTCCGCGCTCGGCGATGTGACCCACGTCGTGCCGCTGGTACGCACTTTGCGCGCGGCGCGCCCGCAGGCCTCGATCGCCTGGGTCATCGGCAAGGGCGAGCGGCGCTTGCTGGACGGCCTGGAAGGCGTCGAATTCCTGGAATACGACAAGAAAAGCGGCTTCGCCGGCATGCGCGCCCTGCGCCGCGGCCTGCGCGAGCGGCGCCTGCCCGGCGGTCGCTTCGACGTGCTGCTGCAGATGCAGGTGGCCGCGCGCGCCAATCTGCTGTCGGCGTTCCTGCCGGCGCAGCGCCGGGTCGGCTACGACCGCTCGCGCTCGAAGGACCTGCACGGGCTTTTCATCAACGAACGCATCCCCGACCGCCCGGGCATTCACGTGCTCGACGCGATCGGCAGCTTCTGCGAACCGCTCGGCCTGCGCCAGACCGAGGTGCGCTGGGACTTGCCGGTGCCGGACGAGGCGCGCGAATGGGCGCGCGCGCAATGGCCGCAGGACGGCGTGCCGACCCTGCTGATCTCGCCGTGTTCGAGCCACACCGTGCGCAACTGGCGCAACGACCGCTACGCCGCGGTCGCCGACCACGCGGCCGAGCGCGGTTGGCGGGTGGTGCTGTGCGGCGGCCGCAGCGAACTCGAACGCGCCACCGCCGACGCGATCCTCGCGGCGATGCGCCACCCGGCGCTGGACCTGGTCGGCAAGGACACCTTAAAGCAACTGCCGGCGCTGCTCGAACGCGGCCAGTTGCTGATGACCCCCGACTCCGGCCCGATGCACATCGCCAACGCCATGGGCACCAAGGTGCTCGGCCTGCACGCGGCCAGCAACCCGGCCCGCAGCGGCCCCTACAGCGACCGCCGCTACTGCGCCGACCGCTACGACGACGCCGCGCGCAAGTACCTGGGCAAGCCCGCCGCCGACATCGCCTGGGGCACCAAGATCGAACACGAAGGGGTGATGGACCTGATCGCGGTCGAGGACGGCATCGCCGCCTTCGAGCGCTATGTCGCCGATCACCCGGCCGTCTGAGCCGGATGCCCTGGTGAAGGGTCATTCCGTCGCCGACCTGCAGGCGGCCGACCCTGCTGGCTCGACGTTCGAATTCACGGCGCATGCCTGCCGGGCTCAACTCTCCGCGTCGTTTTGAATCTGCAGCCGTCGCCAGATCGACAACTGCGTGCGTTGGCGGCGGCGTTCGCGATAGACCGCGGCGACCAGCGCCAGCGCGAGCACCAGGGCGGCGACCGCGGCCTGGCCGCCGGTCCACTCGCGCCAGCCGCCGGTCAGCGCTTCCACGGCGAGGAACACCAGGCAGGCCGCGGCGGCATTGCACGACAGGCTGCACAGCACCTTCATGCGATTGAGGGTGTTGCGCGAGGACGGATCGGCCGCCTCCAGATACTCGCGCATGCGCCGGTCGACGTCGTGGAACACCGAGGTCGACATGTGCGCGGCATCCGGCAGCGCCAATCCCTCGCTGCGCGCCAGCCGCTGCGACAGGAAGGCGATGGCCGGGGTCCAGGCGCGGCGCAGCCGCGGCCAGACGATGCCCTGGGCGACGCCGTAGACCAGCCGGCCAATCGGGCTCAGGGCCAGCCCCAGCGCATAGGCGCCGGCGAACCAGGTCGGCAGGGTCAGTTCCGGGGCTTGTTCGCGCAACAGTTGCAGCCCGGCCGGGTGGCGCAGGGCCAGGGCGGTCAACAGCAGCCCGCCCGGGCACAGCCAGGCGAGCAGATCGTCGTACAGCCAGGCGCCCGCGGCGCGCGGCTTGGGTTCTGCCATCGGCACCGCCGCGGCCGCTCGCTCAGCCGGCCAGGCCGGGACCGTAGTCCTGATACGACTTTTCTTCGACGTAGGTCGAGCCCAGGGCCAGGTTGATGTCCTTCTTGACCCGCGCCCGCACGTCGTTCTCGATGTAGACCGAGCGCGCCAGGCGGATGAATTCGTCGTCGAACTCCTGGCGCTTTTCCTTGATGCGGATGTCGTCCTCGATCACCCACAGGCGCTCGTTGACGGCCTTGAGCTCGGCGCGCAGGCGGACGATGTCGCCGCCGGCGGCCGGATGGGCCATCCAGGTCTGCTCGAGCGCGCTGAGCTCGTTGCGGACGTTGGCCAGCTTGGCCTCGTCGGTCATGCGCTCGGACTTGATCTGCAGGATCGCGATCTTGTCGAGCAGTTCGCCAAAGGACACCGGGACCAGGATTTCGGACATGTCGCGCAGCCGTTTCGTTGCGAAAGAAGGCCGCTAGTGTAGCCCCGCCCTCCCCGGCCCCGGGAGGCGCCGACGCCATGATCGGGACAAGCCTTGTCGGCGGGGGTTTCAGCCCGTATCATTCTCGGCTCACTGCACCCGGAGAGGTGGCAGAGTGGTTGAATGTACCTGACTCGAAATCAGGCGTACGTTTATAGCGTACCGGGGGTTCGAATCCCCCCCTCTCCGCCAGATACAGACACAACGGGCTCTTCGGGGCCCGTTTTGTTTTTGGGCCCCGGCCGGCCGGCGGGCCCGGCCGTATGCGGCGCGGCACCGATTCGCTCGAACCGATCGGCCGAATCGAAAGTTGCGCCCCGCCATGCGTTCGCGCTCGCCGGCGGCCCGCTCCGTCCCGGACGAGCGCCGCCAGCGATCCCCACCAGCGATCCGGGGCGCGGGTTTCACGACGGCCGCGCTCGCACGTTCAATGTGCGACACCGGTGCTTCATGAGCCGTTTGGCCGACCTGGGCCACGCTCCAGCTTGTTTCACCCACTCGCGCAGGGGTCGCCGTCGATGCCTTGCGCCACCATCGCTTCCTCCGATTCGACCCACACGCGGCCTTCATCCATGCTCATGCATGAAAGCCGTACGCGGATCACGCTTTCTTGCTACGCGGCCGCTTGGCCGCGATGATTGCGTTTTCAGCATTGGCAAACCCGACAACCGCGAGCGGCACGACCGGCAGATGATCGAATTCGGACACCTCACGCATGTCGGCCTGCGCCGCGAACTCAACGAAGACACCTACTACGGTGACAGCGAACTCGGCCTATGGTTGGTCGCCGACGGTATGGGCGGGCACGAATATGGCGAGGTCGCCAGCGCGCTCGCGCGCGAGGCCATCGTCCGCGAGGTCCGCAACGGCGCCCCTCTGGCGCAGGCGATCCGCATCGCCGACGAAGAGATCATCCGCACCTCGCGCCGGCGCAACGACGCCCTGCCGATGGGCACGACCGTGGTCGCGGCCCGCATCAACGGCAATCGTTTCGAAGTGGCCTGGGTCGGGGACAGCCGGGTCTACCTGTGGCGCGACGGCCACCTGGCCCAGCTCTCGCAGGACCACAGCTACGTCCAGGAGCTGATCGCCAACGGCGCGATCACCCACGAGCAGGCGCGCAGCCATCCGCACCGCAATGTGGTGACCCAGGCCCTGGGCGTGACCGACCCGCGCAACCTCAATGTCGAAACCATGAACGGCGAATTGCGCCCGGGCATGCAATTGCTGTTGTGCAGCGACGGCCTGACCGAAGAGGTCGACGACCGCAGCATCGCCCGGGTGCTCGCGCATAACGACTGCAGCGCGCAGGAATGCGTGGACTCGCTGGTCGCCGCGGCGCTCGACGGCGGCGGTTCGGACAACGTGACCGTGGTGCTGGTGCGCAGTCACTGAGGGTGCCGCCGCCTGGGCGCCGCCGGCCTTACCCGAGGTCTAGTCGTCCAATCAATTCCAAGCCTGCGATAAGAGCGGCCTGGCTTGCGCGGCGCGAACCGCTCCGGCTCGTCATCCCGGCTCGTCATCCAGGACTGCCGCGCCGGCGCCAGCCGCCATCCCCGCGAGGCAGGGACTCGGAGACTTCAGCATTTTGCCCGCAAGGGTTCGCGGTGCTTCCGCTCAGGCCTCGACCGCCTGGACGAGCTCGACCGGCGGCATCGCCAGATCCCAGATGCACTTGCCGGCTTTCTTGCGCAGCTTTTCCAGGCGCGCCTCGTGGGCGGCGAGTTCGGCCGGCAACACGATCACGCGCGGGCGCGGGGCGCTGGTGTCGACCTGGAAGCTGGCCTGTTCGAGCTTGGCCGCGGCCGCGCCGGGGTCGCCGAAACCGATCTCTTCCTGGCCCGAGGTCAGGCCGATGTAGACCTCGCCCAGCAACTGGGCGTCGAGCAGCGCGCCGTGCAACTGGCGGTGCGAGTTGTCGACGCCGAGGCGCTTGCACAAGGCGTCGAGCGAATTGCGCTGGCCGGGGAAGCGCTGGCGCGCGAGCAGCAGCGAGTCTTCGATGGTGACGCGGTCGCGCAATTTGCCGTACTGCGGGCCGCAACGCGACAGTTCGTTGTCGAGAAAGCCGACGTCGAACGCGGCGTTGTGGATGATCACTTCGGCGCCATCGATGAAGGCGAGGAACTCGTCGACGATCTGCTCGAACGGCGGCTTGTCGGCCAGGATTTCCAGGCTCAGGCCGGTGACTTCCTGGGCGCCGGCCTCGAAATCGCAATCGGGCTTGATGTACTGGTGATAGGTGCGGCCGGTCGGGCGGCGTTCGACGAATTCGACGCAGCCGATTTCGACCACGCGGTTGCCGCGCTCCCAGCTCAGACCGGTGGTTTCGGTATCTAGGATGATTTGACGCATGGGGCCATTCTAATGAGGAGTGAGCGAGGGGGCGAGGAAACAGCAACTAGTAACGAGGAACTAGTAACTAGAACGAGTGACGAGTGGACGCCACTCGTTGCTCGTTCCTCTCCACTCGTTCCTGCGGTCAAGGCCGATAAGCCCGCAGCCGCTCCGCCTGCACCCGCGCGAGCACGTCGACGCGCTCGTTGTCGGGGTCGCCGGAATGGCCCTTGACCCACTTCCAGTCGATCGCGTGGCGCCGGCTCGCGGCATTCAGGCGCTCCCACAGGTCGCGGTTCTTGACCGGATCGCCGCCGGCGGTCTTCCAGCCGCGCCGCACCCAGTTGTTGATCCACAGGGTGATGCCCTGGCGCACGTACTGCGAGTCGGTGGTCAACACCACCTTGCACGGCTCGCTCAGCGCCTCCAGGCCCATGATCGCGCCCATCAGCTCCATGCGGTTGTTGGTGGTGTCCGGCTCGCCGCCGGCGAGTTCGCGCTCGCGGCCCTTGTAGCGCAGCAGCGCGGCCCAGCCGCCCGGGCCGGGATTGCCGAGGCAGGCGCCGTCGGTGTGGATTTCTACGATCTTCTCGGCGTCTTGACTGGATTCGCTCACGCAACGGCTTCTCTGTACGGCAGCCGGGCATTATCGCCTTTGCGCGCCGCGGGTGGAGCCGCGATGCGCATCGCGCGGCACCAGCCCGGTCTGCCAGCGCAATTGCTGCAGCCGCATCGGCGGTACCGCCGCGTGCACGCGCTTGGTCAGGGTCAGGGCGACCCCGGCCCGCACCAGGTCGGCGGCGCGGACGCCGGCCTCGCCGTGGGCGACCCGCCAGCGCGGCCCCAGCCATTGCAGGCTGACCGCGTCGGCGCCGAAGCCGGAGGCGCGCAGCATCGCCTGCCAGTGGCCGGCATCGCGCGCGCGCAGGCCGCTGCCGGCCCAGCGCAGGCGGTAGGGGCTCCACGGGTTCAAGGTCGCCAGCCACAGCCGGCCGCCGGGCGCGAGGATGCGCGCGCATTCGCTGAGCAGCGGCTGCGGGTCGGCGCCGTCGTCGAACACGTGCTGCAGCAGCACCGCGCCGAAGGCCTCGCTGGCCAGCGGCAACGGCAGGCGGCAGCGCATGCCGAACGCATCTGCGCCGAAGCGCGCGCCGCCGGCTATTCGCGCATCTGCCTGGACACTTTGCCGAGCATGGCGCCGGCGCAGAAATTGTACGAGTCGCTCGGCTTTCGG
>NZ_JBPKJP010000044.1:0-33163 GCF_051217035.1 Lysobacter sp. 1R34A | reverse complement strand
CGCAGCCTGCCCGGCGACGTCGCCGCGCGCGCCGCCCCGCAGGCCGGCCAGCGGCCGCGTCCGGGTTGGCTGTTGCCTCAACCCGAACCGCTGCACGACAAGATCGCCCGGGTCCTGGCCGGCCCGGAGCGGATCGAATCGGGCTGGTGGGACGAGGACGACGTGCGCCGCGACTATTACCTGGTCGAAACCGTCAAGGGCCAGCGCGCCTGGGCCTACCGCAGCGCCGGCGGCGACGGCCCGCTGACCCTGCACGGCTGGTTCGCATGAAGACCTCGCCTGCCAGGGTCATGCCCGATGGGACCATGTCTGGCCGCGTCGCGCCCGGCGACGCCCTGCCCGACTATGCCGAACTGCATTGCCTGTCGGCTTTCAGCTTCCAGCGTGGCGCCTCGATCGCCAGCGAATTGTTCGAACGCGCGCAGGCGCTGGGCTATCGCGCCCTGGCGATCACCGACGAGTGCAGCCTGGCCGGGATCGTGCGCGCCTGGCAGGCATCCAGGCAGACCGGGCTGGCGCTGATCGTCGGCAGCGAGATCCGCATCGACGGCGGGCCGAAACTCGTGCTGCTGGTCGCCGAGCCGTCCGGTTACGCCTCGCTGTGCGGCTTGATCACCACTGCGCGCCGACGGGCGAAGAAAGGCGAATATCGCTCGCTGCCCGAGGATTTCGACGGCCGCTGCGAAGGCCTGCTGGCGCTTTGGCTGCCCGACGGCGACGGCCGCGACGACGCCCATGCGGCCTGGCTGCGCGAGCGTTTCGGTGCGCGGCTGTGGCTGGCGGTGGAACTGCACCGCGGCCCCGACGACGACGCGCGGCTGGCCGGATTGCAGGCGCTGGCCGCGCGCCATGGCCTGGCGACCGTCGCCGCCGGCGACGTGCACATGCACGAGCGCGCGCGGCGTCCGCTGCAGGACGTGCTGACCGCGATCCGCCATCGCACCACCGTCGCCGAGGCCGGGCACCGGCTGTTCCCGAACGGCGAGCGCCACCTGCGCATCCGCAAGGCGCTCGCGGCGATCTATCCGCGCGCGATGCTCGACGAAACCCTGCGGATCGCGGCGATGTGCCGCTTCGACCTCAAGCGCGATCTCGAATACCAATACCCGCACGAACTGATTCCGGCCGGCGAGACGCCCAAGAGCTGGCTGCCGCGCCTGGTCGAGAAAGGCGCCGCGCTGCGCTGGCCCCTCGGCGTGCCGGACGATGCGCGAAAACAGATCGAGCACGAGTTGCGGGTCATCGCCCACCTCAACTACGAGTCGTATTTCCTCACCGTCCACGACATCGTCGCTTTCGCGCGCGAAAACAAGATCCTGTGCCAGGGCCGCGGCTCGGCGGCGAACTCGGTGGTCTGCTATGCCCTGGGCATCACCGAGATCGACCCGGTGCGCATGGGCATGTTGTTCGAGCGCTTCATGTCGATCGAACGCAACGAACCGCCGGACATCGACGTCGACTTCGAGCACGAGCGGCGCGAGGAAGTGCTGCAATACGTGTTCAACCGCTACGGCCGCGAACGCGCGGCGCTGACCGCGGTGGCGATCAGCTACCGCGGCCGCAGCGCGGTGCGCAACGTCGCCGCGGCCCTGGGCATGCCGCAGGACCAGATCGGCGAACTGGCGCGCACGCTCGACCGCTGGAGCGAGGACGTGCCCTTGCCCGAGCACCTGCGCGAACGCGGCTTCGACCCGGAATCGCCGCTGCTGCAACGCGTGGTCGCGCTGTCCTCGCATCTGGTGCAGCATGGCTTCCCGCGCCATCTGTCGCAGCACCCGGGCGGCTTCGTGATCTCGGAACGGCCGCTGCACACGCTGGTGCCGGTCGAGAACGCGGCGATGGACGATCGCACCGTGGTGCAGTGGGACAAGGACGATCTCGACGCCCTGGGCATCCTCAAGGTCGACTGCCTGGCCCTGGGCATGCTGACCGCGGTGCGCAAGACCTTCGCTTCGCTCGAGCGCCAGGGCCACGGCCAGCTCGACATGGCCGGCATCCTCGAGCGCGGCGAAGATGCGGCGGTCTACGACATGATCTGCGAGGCCGACACCATCGGCGTGTTCCAGATCGAATCGCGCGCGCAGATGTCGATGCTGCCGCGGTTGCGGCCGCGCACCTTCTACGACCTGGTGATCGAGATCGCGATCGTACGGCCCGGGCCGATCCAGGGCGACATGGTCAATCCCTACCTGCTGCGGCGCAAGAACCCCGAACTCGTCGAATACCCGTCGGAAGCGCTGCGCACGGTGCTGGTGCGCACCCTGGGCGTGCCTCTGTTCCAGGAGCAGGTCATGCAGATCGCCATCGTCGCCGCCGGCTATAAGCCCGGCGAGGCCGACGAACTGCGCCGTTCGATGGCGGCGTGGAAACGCCACGGCGGGCTGGAGCCGCATCGCGACAAGTTGCGCGCGGGCATGCTCGAACGGGGCTATACGGAAGACTTCGCCCACCGCATCTTCGAGCAGATCAAGGGCTTCGGCAGCTACGGCTTTCCCGAGTCGCACGCCGCCAGCTTCGCCCTGATCACCTACGTCAGTTGCTGGCTCAAGCATCACCACCCGGCCGCGTTCGCCTGCGGGGTGATCAACTCCATGCCGATGGGCTTCTACACGCCCGGGCAGATCCTGCACGATGCGCGCCGCCACGGCGTCGCGGTGCTGCCGGTCGACGTGCGCTACAGCGAATGGGACTGCACCCTGGAGCCGGTGCACGGCCGGGTCGGCAAGCATCCGCATGCGATCCGCATGGGCTTGCGCCTGATCAACGGCTTCGACGAGGCCTCGGCCGAGCGCATCGCCGATGCGCGGGTGCGGGCGCCGTGGCGCGATGTCGAAGATCTGTGCGCGCGCGCCGCGATCGACGCGCGCGTGCGCGCGCTGCTCGCCGACTCGGGCGCGCTGCGCGCACTCGCCGGCCATCGCCATCGCGCGCGCTGGGCGGTCGCCGGCGTGGACACCCAATTGCCGCTGTTCGCCGGGGTCGCGCGCGACGAGGCGCCGGTGTCGCTGCCGCTGCCGACCGCCGGCGAAGACGTGCAGGCCGACTATGCCCTGCTGGGCACCACCCTCGGCCGCCATCCCTTGTCGCTGCTGCGCAGCACCCTGCACGCGCGGCGTTGCCGGCGCTCCTCGCAACTGGCCAAGACCGAGAGCGGCACCCAGGTGCGTTTCGCCGGCCTGGTGACCGTGCGCCAGCACCCGGAAACGTCCGGCGGGGTGACCTTCCTCAGCCTCGAGGACGAGGACGGCACGGTCAACGCGATCGTCTGGCGAGATCTCGCCCAGCGCCAGCGCCGGGTCCTGGTCGAAGCGCGGCTGATGGCGATCGACGCGCGCCTGGAACGCGTCGACGGCGTGCAGAACCTGATCGTCTCGCGCATGGAAGACCTGACCGCCCTGCTCGGCTGCCTGAGCACGCATTCGCGCGATTTCCATTGAGCGCCGCGATGTCTTGCACGCAGGAAGGCGGACAGCCGATGCCGTCGACCACGGCGCAGCACTCCACCCCGCCGACTTCGACGCAGCGCGCGGCCGCGCGCGAGACTTCGCTCAGGGCTTGGGGATACGCAAGGTCTTGCTGATCATCAGCGAGCCCGACAGCGCGAACATCAGCACCAACGGGTGGAACTGCCAGGGGCCGAGCTTGAACATGCCCAGCCACAGGTCGGCGCCGATGGCGCCCTGCATCGCGGCGACGGCGAGCACGATCACCAGCAACAGGCTGGTCGGGATCGGCGTGCCCTCGAAGTACTTGACCTTGCCCTCGTCGCCGGCCAGCGCTTCGGCGGTGACGTTGTAGCGCGCCAGGCGGCTGACGCCGCAGCCGACGAAATAGCTCAGCACCACCCAGTCCCAGCCGCCCTGCAGGCCGCAGGCGTAGGCCAGCGCCGCCGGCGCGACGCCGAAGGAGATCACGTCGGCCAGCGAATCCAGTTCGCGCCCGAGCGTGGACGAGGACTTGCGCCAGCGCGCGACGCGTCCGTCGAGGGCGTCGAAGATGAAGGCCAGCGGGATCAGCGCCATGCCGATCATCAGGTCGCGCACGCCGCCTTCCTGCAGGAAACGCATCGCGGCGAAGATCGCGCCGGTGCCGCAGAAGGCGTTGGCGAGGGTGAACCAGTCCGCGAGATGGAATTCGCGGAGCATCGAGAAATGACGCGCCATGCGGTGCTGCTCCGTGGCGAACGGCGGTGAGGGCCGTCCAGGAAGGGCGTTCAGCCTGCCAAAGCCGGTGCGCCCGCCGCAAGGGGCGCAGGTCGCAAAGACATCGATTGTCGCCGCCGCATGGCCTCGTTCGGGCGAGCGCGGCCGGCGCCGAACCGCGCCGGGCCTGGCGTCAGGCCGGCCTCGGCCGCGTTCGCGGCCGACTGGCGCGCAGATGAACGCCGCGATGGCGCTGCGCCATGATGGACCCCGCACGCGTACGCCGCTGGCGTATGCGCGGACGAACGCGCGCCTGCCGGCGAGCGCGACGCCGCCACAAAGGCCATGCCCGCGCGGGCCTCAGCGCGGAATCGCCAGGTCGGCGGCCTTCAAGGCCTGCCCCTGCGCGCGCGGCGCGGTCTCGATCAGCGCGTCGGCCGGCAACGGCTGCTCCCGATCGAGATGCGCCTCGACGCGATCGAGCGCCTCGTAGACATAGGGCAACAGCGGCAGATAACGCGCGCTCAGCGCCGGCAGGCCGAGGAAGGCGTCGAAGTGCTGGACGTTGCGCATCTGCCAGTAACGCACCTGCGCGCCGGCCTCGCGTGCCATCGCCACATAAGGCGCGCTGCTGAAGGCAGGCGGGATCAGGCCGTCGTCGAGGCCGTGCACGACCACGATCGGCAGGTCCTTGCGCGGCGCCGAAGCGCGGGTCGCCTCGATGCCCTTGCGCACGCGCTGCTGCGCGGCGGCGAGCGCGGCGCCGCGCCCGGCGTCTTGCTCGCCGCTCTGTTCGTCGAGGCGTTGGCCGCTCCACAACTCGCGCAGGCCGGCCAGCGGCGCGAGGCGCTGTTCGGTCGCCGCCGCCTCGGGGCCGAACAGATACACGCCCGCGCCGGGCGGAATGCCGCTGGCATCGGACCACCAAGCGGCGCGCTCGCTCTCGCTGGCGGCGCGTGCGCTGATCGGCGCGCCCGGAGCGATCTGGCCGGCGCTGTAGGCGTAGCGGACCCAGGGCTGATCGGGATTGCGCGTGCCCGGCGGCTGCGCGGCGCTGAAGCGGCCGTAGGCCGAGGCATAGGTCGCCGCGACCGCGCGCCACAGATCGAAGTTGACCGACAGGGCGCCGGCGCGCAGCGCTTCGTCGCTCCAGCCGCTGGCGCGCATGCGCTCGTAGGCGGCCTGCGCGCGCACCTCGGTGCCGGCCTCGCGGGCCGCATCGCCGAGCAGGCCGAGGCCGGCGGCATGAGTGCAGAACGATTCGGCGCTGTCGCCGCTGGCCGGCGCCACCGGCATCGCGCCGAGCGGCTTGTGCAGCAAGGCGCAGGGCATCAGCAAGGCGGCTTCGGTGGTGTAGTCGTACAAGGGCCGCGCGCCTTCGACGTAGACGTTCGGCTCGCCGGCCACTACCGCGTCGAGCCAGCCCTGCCCGGCCGCGCCCTCGTCGCCGAGTTCGGCCGCGCGCAACACCGCGCCGCCGCCGTTCGAAATGCCGACCGCGATCACCCGGGTGTTGGCGAAGGTGAAAGGCGCCTGCTGCGGAAAGGCCCGGTCGAGCGCGCGCAAGCCGAATTGCGCGGCCTGGCGCACGTGCCGGCCCCAGTCGGCCTCGGGGTTGTCGCGCGAATGCGCATGCTTGAAGGCGACGCCCTTGGCGGCCTCGCGTTCGCCCGCATCCGGGGCGAACGCCAGCCCGCCTTCGGCGACCGGGCCGGTGGTGCCGTCGGCGCGCACGCCGATGCCGGCGTCGAAATCGAAATAATCGGTGCCCGCGCCCTTGTCGGTGTAGGCCACCGCGCAGCCTTTCGGCAGGCCCCAGGCGCCGGCCACCGCGATCGAGCCGTAGATGCCGCGCGAGCCCGACGAGGCGCTGACCACCAGGCAACGCTTCTTGGCGTCGAACGCGTCGGGCACCTGCACCAGCACGCGATGCGGCTGCCTGGCGCCGCTCAAGGTCGCGAACGCGCTGAACTCGCGCCCGGGCACGCGCGCGACGCTGCCGTACAGCTCGCCATAGCCGCCGCCCGGGGCGAGATCGGCGATGCCGCGCCAGTTCGCCCACAGCGCGCGCCGGCGCAGCTCCGCGGCGGTCGGGTGCGCGGCATCGGCGAACGCCGGCGGCGCCATCGCGCGCAGGCCGTCGAGGCCGAGGCCGGCGCTGAGCAGGTCGTCGTGCTCGCCGCGGTGCTCGGTCTGGCGTTCGGCGCTGAACATCGAGGCGGCTTCCTGGCGGGTGTCCGGGACGGCGGGCTGCGGCTTGGCGGCGAACGCCATCGGCGAGGCCGCTCCAGCCAACAGGACGAGGGCGGCGCTGGCCGCGGCGGTGCGTAGGGATTGGGCGCTCATCCCCGCAGGCTAGCAAGTCGCGCGCGGCGCCTCATCGTACTTTGGTACAGCCGTGCGCGATCGCCGCGGGCCGGCGCGCCCGGCCTGCTAGGCTTGGCGCGATGCCGACCCTGCTGATCGCCGACGACCACCCGCTGTTCCGCGCCGCGCTGCGCCAGGCCGCGGCCGACGCCGTGCCCGACACCGCGATCCGCGAGGCCGGCACGCTCGACGACACCCTCGCCGCGCTCGAGGCCGAACCCGGCATCGACCTGGTCCTGCTCGATCTGCACATGCCCGGCAACCACGGCCTGGCCGGGCTCGCGGCGATACGCGCGCAATACCCGGGCACCGCAGTCGCGGTGGTGTCGGCCAACGACGATCCGCGCGTGGTGCGGCGCGCGCTCGATCACGGCGCCGCCGGTTATCTGCCTAAGAGTTCCGGGCTGGACGAATTGCGCGATGCGATCCGCGCGGTGCTGGCGTGCGAGCAGTGGCTGCCGGCGTCGTTGCGCGCCGCGGTCGCGCGCACCCACAGCGAACGCGGCGACGCCGACCTCGCCTCGCGCCTGGCCAGTTTGTCGCCGCAGCAATTCCGGGTGCTGAGCCTGGTCGCTCAGGGCCTGCTCAACAAACAGATCGCCGATCGCCTCGACGTGCAGGAACGCACGGTCAAGGCCCATCTGTCGGCGATCTTCGACCGCCTCGGCGTGCGCAACCGCACCCAGGCCGGCGTGGTCTTGCGCGAACTCGAATTGTCCGACCCGGCGCGGCGAATCGAAGACTGAGCGCGGCGTCGACCTGGACCTTCGGCACCCGCCGCGCCACCCGTTGCGCTCAGTGGCGCTTAGCGTCGGACACCGGCGCCGTCAAGACTGCGCACGCCATCGCGGATCGTGATAGGCCTTCGGCCGGGCGCGCGGCGGGGACGCCGGCACATTCAGGCTGTTTATCGTTTTCGCCGCCCGTGTTGTCCACACAGCCTGTGGACAAGCCTGCGGACAGTTGTGTTCGAACCCCTCGCGAGGCGTTGCTACACAAGCATTGCAATAGGGTTGGCTAGAAAATGACCACGGAATTTTCTTGACTTTGCTCACGCTTGGTCACCATCCAAAAGTGGGTGCGGCGACGGCGCTCAGCGCTCGATCGCGCCAGCGGCGAGCAGGCGGTCGAGCACCGATTTCAGGGCCAGCGGCTTGACCGGTTTGGCCAGCAGCGACCAGCCGGCGGCATGCACCGATTGCCGCACCGCAGCACCGGTGTCGGCGCTCAGCAGCAGGCAGGGGCGCGCGCCGAACTTCTCGCTGAGCCGCTGCGCCAGGGCCACGCCGGTGTCGTCGTGATCGAGGTGGTAGTCGAACAGCCACAGCGCCGCGGGCTGCTCGCGCATCGCCTGGCGCGCCTGTTCGCCGCCGCTCGCGGCGACCACCGCGCAACCCCAGCGCCGCAAGGTTTCGCTCAATGCGCTCAGCGCCTGCGGATCGTTGTCGACCGCGAGCACACGCAACCCGGCGATGCCGCGCGCCTGCCCGGCCGGCGCGATCGCCGGCGGCGCGGACAGGCACGGCACGCGCACGCCGAACGCGGTGCCGCGGCCGACCCGGCTGTGCAGGCTCAGCGGCGCGTCGAGCAATTGCGCGATGCGGTCGGCGATCGACAGGCCCAGGCCGAGGCCCTGCCCCGGCGCGTCCTCGCCGCGGCGGAATTCTTCGAAGATCATCGTCCGCTGCTCCGGCGCGATGCCCGGGCCGCTGTCGTGCACTTCGATCGACAGGCCGCCGCCGCGCCGGCGCACGCCGATCAGCACCCGCCCCTGCGCGGTGTAGCGCACCGCATTGGCGAGAAAGTTCTGCAATACCCGGCGCAACAGCTGCGGGTCGCTGCGCGTCCACGCGCGCGAGGCGACGTAACGGAAACGCAGGCCGCGCGCGGCGGCGATCGCGCCGAACTCCGAGGCCAGCGGTTCCAGCACTTCGGCCAGCGGAAACTCGCGCGGTTGCGGCACCAGGCCGCCGGCTTGCAAACGCGACATGTCGAGCAGGCCGGTCAACAGATCGCCGGTGGAATCGAGCGCACCGCCGATCTGGGCCACGGTTTCGCGTTGCGCCGGTTCGACCAGCTGCTGCGCGAGCGCATCGGTGAACAACTGCGCGGCGTGCAGCGGCTGCATCAGGTCGTGGCCGACCGCGGCGAGAAAACGGCTCTTGGCTTCGTTGGCGCGTTCGGCTTCGCGGGTCGCGACTTCGAGATCGGCCGTGCGCTCGGCGACGCGCTGCTCCAGGGTCTCGTTGGCCTGGATCAGCCCGGCCTCGGCGCGCCGGAACGCGGTGACGTCGGTGAAGGTCGCGACGAAGCCGCCGCCGGGCATCGGGTTGCCGCGGATTTCGATGATGCTGCCGTCGGCGAGCACGCGCTCGGACAGATGCGCGGTGCCGGCGCGCATGAAGGCCAGGCGCCGTTGTAGCGAGTATTCGATATCGGCCTGCATCGGCAGGCGCTGCATCGCCCAGCGCGCGAGATCGGCGATCGGCCGGCCGACCTGGAGCAACTCGGCCGGATAACCGAACAGTTCGGCGTAACGGCGGTTCCAGGCGACCAGGCGCAGCTGCGCATCGACTACGCTGATCCCCTGGCTCATGTTCTGCAGCGCCGCTTCCAGCAGGCGCTGGTTGAAGCGCAGGTCGGCCGAGGCCTCGCCGACGATCGCCGCGACCGTGTCGAGGTCGCGCCCTGCCTCGCGGCGCGCCGCATCCAGCAGCACCCGCGCCGAGGCCGAGCCGAGCACCGCGGCGAGTTCGCGCTCGACCCCGGCTTCGACCGTGGCGTCGACCGCGCCGCCGGCCGGCACGCCGTCGAGCAATTGCGCGACTCTTTCGCGCGAGAGAAAGCGCAGGCCGGCGTCGCGCAAGGTCTGCGCATCGAGCCCGCGGCGCGCGTGGCGCGGCGATTCGCGCCGCCACAGCGCCATCAGTACGGTCGCCAGGGTGCCGATGAACAGGCTGACGCCAACCGCACGGCCGAGCCGGCTCCAACCGGTCAGACCGAACAGACGCTCCGGCGCCAGCCAATGCCAGCCGAACGGGCCCTCGTGCAGCCACGGCGGCGCCAGGCCGCGCGCCTCGTACAACATCGGCAGCAGCAGCACCCAGGCCCAGGCGACAAAGCCGGCGACGATGCCGGCGAAGGCCGCGCGCGCCGGCGTCTGCGGCCGCCACACCGCGAAGGCGAGCGCCGGTGCGAGGGTCGCCAGGGCCGAGAACGACACCGCGCCGACATCGGCCAGCGCCTCGCTGCCTGCGATCAGCCGGCTATAGGCCCAGGCCAACAGCATGATCGCGACGATGCCGGCGCGGCGCAGCGCCAGCACGCGCCCGCGCAAGTCGTCGTTGCGCGCCCAGGCGCCGCGCAGCAGGCCCGGCGCGAACCAGTGATTGCCGATCATCAGGCTCAGGGTGAGCGTGCTCACCACGACCATGCCGGTGGCGGCGCTGAGCCCGCCGAGAAATGCGAACAGCGCCAGCGACTCGTGCCCTTGCGCCAGCGGCAAGGCCAGCACGTACAGGTCCGACGGCACCTGGCTGCCGAGCAGGGACTGGCCGACCTTGGCCAGCGGCAGCACCGGCAACGCGATCAGCAGCAGATACAGCGGGAACTGCCAGCGCGCGGTGCGCACGTCGGCCTCGTCGCGGCATTCGACCACCGCCACGTGGAACTGGTGCGGCAGGATGAACATCGCCAGCCCGCCGAGCAGCACCAGCGGCACGAAGCCGCCCGCCGGTTGCGCCGGCGCGTCGGCGGCGGCGATGGCCGCCTGCGGCAAGTCGCCGAGCCCGAACCAGACGAAGGCGCCCAGCGCGAGCATCGCCGCGAGCTTGAACACCGACTCGAACGCCATCGCCAGGACCAGGCCACGGTTGTGCTCGGCCGCGCTGGCGCGACGGGTGCCGAACAGCATCGCGAACAGGGCCATCGCCAAGGCCACGTACAGCGCGCTGTCGCGCCAGGCCGGCAGCGCGCCGCCGTCGGTCGCGCGCGTGGTCAGCATCGCGAAGCTCATCGCCACCGCTTTCAGCTGCAGGGCGATGTAGGGGATCAGGCCGAGCGCGGCGATCAGGGTCACCAGCGCGGCGAGCCAGGCGTCCTTGCCCAGGCGCGTGGCGATCAGGTCGGCGAGCGAGGTCGCGTTGGTTTCGCGCGCGAGCTTGACCAGCTTGACCATGAAGCCGAGCGCGAGCGCGTAGAACAGGATCGAGCCGAGGAAGGTCGGCGGCAGCGGCCAGCCGTAGCGCGCCGCCTGGGTGACCGTGCCGTAGAAGGTCCATGAGGTGCAATGCACCGCGAGCGACAGTGCGTAGATATGGCGCCAGTGCCGCGCCAGCACGTTCGGCCGGCGCTCGGCGAACAGCGCGGTGCCGAACATCAGCGCCAGCCAGGCCAGGCTGGCCAGCGCGACGACGGTAAGGCTCAGCATGAGGCGGCGACTGGACGCATCGGCGCAGGATAACGCAGCGGTTCGCCGCGGCGGATGGCGATGAGGAGGGACGGACGCCGGCTATGGCGGTGCGGCGCCGGAGCCAGGAGCAAAAGCAAGGGCAAGGCAAAGTCAGGAGCAAAGCCCTCCTCCCCTTTTTCTAAGGGGGGAGCAGCACGGGTTTCGGCTAGAACGAGCCTCCCTCGACCACTCCTTCTACGGAAACGACACAAGTCTTCAGAGAGAACGACCCGAAGGGCTTCCCCCTTTGGAGAGGGGGCCGAAGGGAATTTGCGCCTTGCCGTCGCCTTTTCGCTCCTCGCTACTCGCTCGTCTCACTCGTTACTCGCTAGTCGCTACTCGTCACTAGCGACCGGCGCCCCAGCGTCCGACCTCACGCATTCCCGAAACGAATCCCCGCCATCCCTGGCAGAGGATTCACGCCGCCACGGCGGCGTCGTCGGCCGCGGTGGCAACGCTTAGAACGCGTACTTCACCGATAGGGTGTACTGGCGCGGCGGGCCGTAGAAGCCGGTGTAGACGCCCAGGGCCGAGTTGAGGCTGTAACCGGTGGTGCGGTATTCCTTGTCGGCCAGGTTGGTGCCCTGCAAGGACACCGTCCACGGGCCCGGGCTCTTCCAGGTCACGCCGGCGTTGACCAGGCCGTAGCCGTCCTGGGTGATCGGCACCGCCCCGGTGCGCACGATCTCGGTAGTCGCCACCACGTCGCTCTGGTAGCTGTAGCCCACTCGCGCCGACAGGTTGCTGCCGTCGCTCAGGTCGGTGCGGTACTCGACGTTGAGCGCGCCGGAGAAATCCGGGGCGTTGGTGAACTCTTGCTCGTCGGCGATGTTGACGCCGGCGTAGATGAATTCGTCGTACTCGGCGTCGAGCCAGGCCAGGTTGCCCGAGATCAGCCAATGCTCGTTCGGCAGCCACTGGTACTCGACTTCCAGGCCCTGCACCGTGCCGGAACCGGCGTTGGTGAAATCGCCGAAGAAGGCGTCGTTGGTGCCGTCGCCGTTGCTGTCGTAGGCAGTGAATACCGACAGCTGGATGTCCTTGTAGTCGTTGTGGAAATAGGCCAGGTTCAAGAACATGCGCTGGTCGAAGAAGGCCATCTTGCTGCCGACCTCGAAACTGTCGACGACCTCGTCGTCGAAGGGCTCGGCCGAACGCGGCACCGCCGCGGCCTGGGCGCGGATGTTGTAGCCGCCGGACTTGAAGCCGCGGGTGGCCAGGCCGTACAGCAGGATATCCGGCGCGATCTGATAATCGAGCGAGATCTTCGGCGAGGTGTTCTTGAAATTGATCTTGCGGTCGAAATTCGCCGCGACCAGCCCGTTGGGGACGGTGAAGCTGGCGTCGCGGTAGCCGCGGTTGAGCACCTTGGCGCGCTTGTCCTCGTCGGTGTAGCGCACCCCGACGTCGAGCTTGAGCTTGTCGGTAAGGTCGAAGGTCCAGTCCGCGTAGGCGGCGATGCTCTCGGTGAAGACCGTGCCCTGGGTGTCGCCGAAACTGGCATTGAAGAAATTGTTGAGCACCTGGCCGCCGGCCTCGCCGTCGAAGGCGTAGATACCCATGACGCCGCGGGCACGGCCGCCGCCGTCGTAGTTCGCCTGCAATTCGTGGGTGATCTGCTGGTCGCTGTAGAACGCCTTCACGTCGGCGATCTTGTTCTGCAGGGTGTCGAAGTCGATGTTGGTCTCGGTGTCGGACTCGCGCTTGGCCAGCACGTACTTGAAGCTCCAGTCCTCGCTGGCGCGCCAGTTGACCGTCGCCGAGGCGCCCTTGATGGTGGTGTCGTTGATGTTCGGCATGCCGCTGCGGATGTCGTAGCGCGACTCCAGCGGCGCCTGGCCCGGGGCGAAGCGGTTGGCGGCGAGCATCCTGGCGCCGCGCACGCCGGACTGGTCGTCCATCCAGTCGAACGCGAACTGGATGTCGAGCGCGTCGCTGACGTAGGCGCCGAGGCTGCCGCGCAGGGCGAGGATCTCCTTGTCGCTGACGTCCTGGCCGGTGACGGT
The DNA here is from genome assembly GCF_051217035.1 of Lysobacter sp. 1R34A. Taxonomy (NCBI): domain Bacteria; kingdom Pseudomonadati; phylum Pseudomonadota; class Gammaproteobacteria; order Lysobacterales; family Lysobacteraceae; genus Lysobacter; species Lysobacter sp. 1R34A. The sequence continues at coordinate 20,198 of NZ_JBPKJP010000044.1, read as the reverse complement.
GTTCTCGCCGAAGCCGTCGCGGTTGAGGCTGGCGACCGACAGGCGGCCGCGCAGGGTGGCATCGCCGCCCTGGGTGCTGCCGCCGATCGGGCCGGCGACCGCCGCCTTGACGTCGAGCTGGCCGTAGTTGCCGACGGTGACCGAAGCGAAGCCGTCGAGCGAAGTCGGCAGGCCGCGCGAGATGTACTTGATCGCGCCGCCGATGGTGTTCTTGCCGTACAGCGTGCCCTGCGGGCCGCGCAGCACCTCGATGCGCTCGACGTCGAACACGTCGAGCAAGGCGCCCTGCGGTCGGGCGATGTAGACGTCGTCCATGTAGATGCCGACGCCGGGGTCCACGCCCCACAGCGGGTCCGACTGGCCGACGCCGCGGATATAGGCCGTGATGGTGCTGCTGGAGCCGCGCGCGGCGTAGATGGTCAGGTTGGGCACCTGCGCGTCGAGGTCGCTGAGGTCCTCGACGTTGAGCCGGTCCAGCGCCTCGGGCGTGAACGCGGTGATCGCGACCGGCACGTCCTGCAAGGTCTCCTCGCGCTTGCGCGCGGTCACGGTGATCGAACCCAGCGTCTTGGCCTGCGCATCGGCGGCCGGCGCGGCGTCCTGCGCCCAGGCGGCCGGCGCCAGCAACGCGCCGGCGATGGCCAGGCTCAGCGTGCTGTGACCGATCTTGCTGCGTGTTGGTTTGCCTTGCTTCACGTAAGTCTCTCCCCTTGTAGCGGCCGGTCGTAGCGATCGCGATGGGCCGGTGTCCGCACCGCCGCCATTCCGCCCCCACGCGAGAATGGCGGCGGCAGCAGGACGAAGGCCCCCGTCATGCCGCGCAGACTATGAGGACCCGGTCGCGACGGGCAGCTGTACCTTCGGACAATGCCCCGCCCGCGCGCGCTTGCCGACACTGCGCGCACCGACGGGCCTGGACGTTCGTCACGGGGAAAGAGACCGATGGCGTTCGTGATCGTGCTGGCCGCGCTGTGCTTCCTGATGTACGTCGCCTACCGCGGCCACAGCGTGATCCTGTTCGCGCCGGTGGCGGCGCTCGGCGCGGTGTTGCTGACCGACCCCAGCCTGGTCGCGCCGATGTTCACCGGCCTGTTCATGGACAAGATGGTCGGCTTTCTCAAGCTGTATTTCCCGGTGTTCCTGCTCGGCGCGGTGTTCGGCAAGCTGATCGAGGTATCGGGCTTCTCCAAATCGATCGTCGCCGCGACCATCCGCCTGCTCGGGCGCGAACGCGCCATGCTCTCGATCGTCGCGGTCTGCGCCCTGCTCACCTACGGCGGCGTGTCGCTGTTCGTGGTGGTGTTCGCGGTGTATCCCTTCGCCGCCGAGCTGTTCCGCCAGAGCGACATCCCCAAGCGCCTGATCCCAGGCACCATCGCGCTGGGCGCCTTCACCTTCACCATGGACGCGCTGCCGGGCACGCCGCAGATCCAGAACATCATCCCGACCGCGTTCTTCGGCACCGACACCTGGGCCGCGCCCTGGCTCGGCCTGATCGGCGGCGTGTTCATCCTGATCGTGGGCCTGCTGTATCTGAACTGGCGCCGCCGGGTCGCGCTGCGCGCCGGCGAAGGCTACGGCGAGAATTTGCTCAACGAACCGGCGCCGTTCGCCGGCGGCCGACTCGCCCACCCGGCCATCGCGATCCTGCCGCTGCTGTTGGTCGGTATCGCCAACAAGGCCTTCAGCGTGTGGCTGCCGCAGGTCTACGGCGCCCGCCACAGCTTCGACCCGGCGGTGATCGGCGATGCCGCGCCGGTGGTCCAGGAGGTGTCGAAGATCGCCGCGATCTGGGCGGTCGAAGGCGCGCTGCTGATCGGCATCGCCGCGGTGATCGCCTGCGCCTGGAAGCCGGTGACGGCCAGCTTCGCCGAAGGCAGCAAGGCGGCGATCGGCGGCGCCCTGCTCGCGGCGATGAACACCGCCAGCGAGTACGGTTTCGGCGCGGTCATCGCCGCGCTGCCGGGCTTTCTGGTGGTGGCTAACGCCCTGGCCGCGATCCCGAACCCGCTGGTCAATGAAGCGGTCACGGTGACGGCCCTGGCCGGCATCACCGGCTCGGCCTCCGGCGGCATGAGCATCGCGCTCGCGGCGATGGCCGACAGCTTCATCGCCAACGCCAATGCCGCCGGCATCCCGATGGAAGTGCTGCACCGCGTCGCCGCGATGGCCTCCGGCGGCATGGACACCCTGCCGCACAACGGCGCGGTCATCACCCTGCTCGCGGTGACCGGCTTGACCCATCGCCAGGCCTACAAGGACGTGTTCGCGATCACCCTGATCAAGACCCTGGCGGTGTTCGTGGTGATCGCGACGTTTTATGCGACGGGAGTGGTGTGAGGCCGGCGTGGCGGCCTCTCGACGATCGTTCGTTGCGCATCGATCTGCCCTCGCTCCAACCCCTCTCCCGCATGCGGGAGAGGGGCTTTAAACAGCCAGGGACAGTCAGCTGGCGCAGTTGTAGCAGACCAGGGCGAAATCCTGGTCGGTGTCGTCGCCGGCGTTCGGCAATGCGTTGGAATTGATATCGGTCGCGCGCACTTCGACGTTGACGCTGCCGCCATGCTGCGCGGCCTGCAGGAACACGCCTTCGCCGTTGTTCCTTGTGTCGGCGCTGCCGCCGGCGACCGACCAGCCGCTGCTGGAGAAGACGTTGCCGAGGTAGGTGCTGGCGCCGGCGGTGACGCGCAGGTCGAGGTTGTTGTTCCAGGCCGGGGTGGTGCCGCCGAGGCCATGGCCGGGCGCATCGGTCCAGACCAGCATGATCCGGATCGGCTGGCTCGGGTCGGCCGCGGTGAAGCTGCGCGTCCAGCTCTCGCCGCTGGCGTTGAACACCCGGCTCTGGTCGACGTACTGCACGCTCTGCGCCGGCTGCAGCACCGGCTTGATCAGCATCCGTCCCCAACCCTGCTTGCTGTCGGGTGCGGTGCCGAGGGTGCCGCCGTCGGCGTCGAGCCGGCCGATCAGGTTCTGCGCGACCGCGGTGAAGGCCGCCTTGGTCAGGGCCGGGCTCGGATCGGCGCCGAAGCGGTTGCGGTAATACTGCACGAACAGCGCGCTGGCGCCGGCGACCTGCGGCGAGGCCATGCTGGTGCCGCACATCAGGCCGTGGCCGGTCGCGCTGTTGGCCGAATCGATCGAACACCCGGGGGCGACCATGCTCGGGATACGCCGGCCGTCGAGCGCCGGGCCGTGCGCGGTGTTGCTGGACAGGTCGTTGATCGCGGTCAGTTGCACCGTGGCCGAGGTCTGGCCCTTGGTCGAGCCGATGGTGAAGGTGTTCTTGGCTTCGTCCGGCGTGCCCTGGCTCTGGGTGCCGCCGTTGCCGTTCATGAACGACAGCACGTAGTTCAGCGGCTGATCGCCGGGCGCATCGGGGTCGGCATCGCGCACGCCGACATCGACCTGACGGGTGGCGTTGTCGTAACCGCGTGGCGTACCGGCCGGGCCCCAGCTGTTGCCGGAGATCACGGCGCGGTTGCGCACCGACTGGGTCATCAACAGCAGCATGCCGCCGGCCTGGCTGTAGGTCGGCGAATAACGCTGCTCGACGAGCCTGGCGCCGGGCGCTACGCCGAGGCCGCGGCGGAAGCTGCCGTTGGCGGTGCTGACGCTGACGTTGGAGGCGCCGTCGCCGGCCATGATCGCTGCGGTGTGGGTGCCGTGGGCGCTGCTCGCCGCGGCGCCGCAGGTGCTGCCTACGCAGGTGGTCATGCGCGCGGCCAGGTCGGGATGGGTGTGGTAGATGCCGCCGTCGACGTTGGCCATGGTCACGCCGCTGCCGTCGACGCCGATCGAGGTCAGATAAGCGCGATAGCCGGGCAAGGCGAGATTGCCCGCGTTGACGTTGCCGGCGTTGATCTGGCTGCTGATCTCGCCGCGCAGGCCGCCGTCGGTCGGCACGCTCTGCACGCTGTACACGCCAGGCGTCTGCGCCAAGGTCGCGATGCGGTCGGCCGACAGGCGCAAGGTCTGCGCCTGCAGATGACGATCGATCGCGCGGGCGTCGCCGCCGACCTTGCTCGCACCGAGCACCGTGAGCGCGGTGACGAAGCCGGAGTCGCCGCGGCGGCTGACGACGTCGACGTCCACCGACCCGGCCGCGGCCTTGCGCAGTCCGGCCTTGCGCAGTTCGGGCTGCACCCGGTAGGCCGGCAGGAAATCGCCGCTCCAGCGCACTTCGGGGCGGCCGGAAAGCCGCGTCAAGGCATCGCGGCGGCCCCAGGCGACATAGGTGTAGGGGTGGATGTATTGCACCGGCTCCAGCCCGGCGCGGCGCAGTTCGTCGAGCCAAGCCTGGCGGATCGGGCCGCCGAACTGGACCAGGCGCCAGTCTTCGCCGTCGGCGCGTGCGCGGCCCCAGGTGCTGCTGGGCTGCACCGGCGTCGAGGCGCGCGGGTCGAAGCGCAGTCCGCCCAGGTCGAGTTCGAAACGCGGGTCGGCGCCGGAGGATGCGGCCGGCGCGGACGAAGCGGTGGCGGCGAAGCCGATCGCGACGGCGATGGCGAGATGCAACGGACGACGGTCGGTCATGCGAGTTCTCCTGAAGTTCCATGGAACGCCGTCGTTGCCGGCGGCGGCTCGGGTAGAGAGTGCTGAAGCGACTGCGGGCGTCCCGGGGGCTGCATCGTGGGACGGCTACCGACACTGCGCTCGTGCCGGGGCGGCGTCCATGCGAATACGAACGGCGTTCCGGCGGCGACGTTGAGTGGCATCACAGAAAGCGAAGCGCGCCGTCGCGGGTCCGGAGTGCGGCGGCGCGGCCTGAGACGGCGGTCGCGGCTTGGGCCGGGTCGGCATCTACTGACTGCCCTTCTGCAAGCCGGCCAGGCTGGCGTCGGCGGATCCAAAAAAATCCAAACGAATCAAAAAATATCCGTCCTCGACGCGGCGCCCGCGAACGCAGCCGCGAAATCGCCGGGCGGCCGATGCGTTTGGACAATTTCGACAAGGGCAAAACCGCGCGCCGGCGCGCTGCGGACGCTGTGCGCGACGCTCGCGGCGCCCTATAGTCGGCCGGTCGTCGCTGCCCTACTCGCCCATGCGCCTGTGCTTGCTGCGTTGTCTGTTGTCGTTCGTCTCGCTGCTGTCGCCCTTGCTCGCCTCGGCGGCCGATGCGCGACCGTCCTTGAACCCGCGCGCGATCGCCTTCTACTACAACTGGTACGGCAGCCCCAAGCTCGACGGCGCGCCGTTGCACTGGGCGCACGACGTGCTGCGCGAGAACGACCGCGACCGGACCACCAAACGCCTGCCCGGCGGCGGCGATATCTCGGCCAACTTCTATCCGCAGCTCGGCGAGTACAGCAGCGCCGACCCGGCGGTGATCGAGCGGCACATGGCGATGATCGCCTCGGCGCGGATCGGCTTGATCGCGGTGACCTGGCTGGGCGTCGACGACACGAGCTTCAAGAGCCTGCGCCCGCTGTTCGAGGCCGCGCAACGCCACGGCGTGCGCATCTGCTTCCAGATCGAGCCGGCCGCGCGCAAGACCGCCGCCGATGCGCGCGCCTCGATCCGTTATCTGGTCGAGACCTTCGGCGCGCACCCGGCCTTCTATCGCGATCCCGACAGCCGGCGCCCGCTGTTTTTCGTCTACGACTCCTACGTCATCGACGCCAAGGACTGGGCGCAGGTGCTGGGCCGCGACGGCGCCGACAGCATCCGCGGCACCGCCTTCGATGCCGACGTGCTCGGCCTGTGGGTCGGCGCCGACGAACACGCCTTCTTCGAGCAGTCCGGCTTCGACGGCTTCTACACCTACTTCGCCAGCCGCGGCTTCAGCTACGGCGCCACGCCGGAGCATTGGCCCGAGCTGCAGCGGTGGGCCAAACAGCACGGCAAACTTTTCATTCCCTCGGTCGGCCCGGGCTACATCGACACCCGCGTGCGCCCCTGGAACGCCAAGAACACCCAGGACCGCGACGGCGGCCGCTATTACGACGCGATGTTCGAGGCGGCGATCGACAGCGGCGCGCCGTTCATCGGCATCACCTCGTTCAACGAATGGCACGAAGGCACCCAGATCGAACCGGCGGTGACGTTCAAGCACCCGGCCTTCGAGTATCTGGATTACGCGCCGCGCGCGCCGGAGTACTACCTCGAACGCACCGCACATTGGTTGCAGCGGTATAAGCCCACCGCCAAGTAGCGCCGCACCGTTTCAAGGCAGGAGCGGCGCAAGCCGCGACCGTGAATTGCGGCGCGGCGCTGGCTGGAAACCCCGCGGTCGCGACTTGCGGCGCTCCTACAAGGGGCCTGACGACTGCGCGGTTTTCCGGGCTCCAGGGTGACTCGCTCCCTGTAGGAGCGGTGCGAGCCGCGACTGCATAGCGTGGCCTGCGGCGCGAGCTGGAAACCCCGCGGTCGCGACTTGCGTCGCTCCTACAAGGGGCCTGACGACTGCGCAGTTTTCCGGGCTCCAGGTGAGTCGCTTCCTGTACGAGCGGCGTGAGCCGCGACTGCATAGCGTGGCCTGCGGCGCGAGCTGGGAACACCGCGGTCGCGACTTACGTCGCTCCTACAAGGGGGGGGGGCGACCGCAAGCCGCGACAACGCCGCCGCAGAGCCGACGCGACACGATGAAAAGGGTCGGGGCTGGAGCGCTCTCCACCAGACCGGACTGACGAGGCCGCCCGAAATGGCGCGGGCGCGGCTTGCGCCGCTCCTGCCCTTGGAGCGCGAGCAGTTCGGTTAACGCTCGCGCACCGGCCGCTTGGCCAGGCGCCGCTGCAGGGTGCGGCGGTCGACCCCGAGCACGCGCGCGGCGGCGGACACATTGCCGCCGCATTCGCTCAGCACGCGCTGCACGTGCTCCCAACCCTGGCGCCGCAAAGATTGCGGGTCGAGCGGCGGTTCCGGCGGCGGCGCTTCCGCCGCGGCCGACTCGAACGACTGCGTCAGCGCTTCGATGTCGAAGGGCTTGGGCAGGTAGTTCCAGGCGCCGCGGCGCATCGCGTCGACCGCGGTGGCGATGCTGGCATAGCCGGTGGCGAGCACGATCCGCGCTTGCGGGCAACGCTCGCGCAGGCCGCGGATCAGCAGCAGGCCGTTGTCGGCGCCGAGCTTGAGGTCGAGCACGATGCCCTCGGGCGCGAATCCGTCCAGCGCCGCCAGCGCGCTCGCGGCGTCGTGGCGGGCCTGCACCTCGACGCCGCGGCGCTGCAGCAGCCGCGCCAGCACTTGGCAGAACGCCAGGTCGTCGTCGATCAACAGCAAGCGCGCGGGCAGGCTCACGGCGCCGGCCCGGTCAGCGGCAGGTCGACTTCGGTGACGCAGCCGCCGCCGTCGCGTTCGAACTGGCGCACGCGGCCGCGGCTGCGTTCGATGCTGGCCTTGGAGATCATCAGGCCGATGCCGAGCCCCGGGCCCTCGGCGTCGTGGCGCGGGCGCGCGGCGATACCGGCCGGGCCGGCGCCGCGGTCGAGAATCGTCACCACCAGCCAGCCCTCGCGTACCTGGGTACTCACCTCGACCGGCTCGTCGCGGCCGCGCGCGGCATTGGCGTCGGCGGCGTTGTTGATCAGGTTGATCAACGCCTGCGGCAGCGCCGCGTCGATGCGCACCTCGCGCTCGGCCGCGCCGCCGCGGAACACCGCGGTCGCATTCGGCCGCAGCAGGCGCCAGCGGTCGACGCAGGCATGGACGAAGCGGTCGGCATCCTCGACGGTGGCTTCGCCGGCGGCGCCGCGGCGCGCCATCTCGGCCAGCGCGCGCACATGCTCGCGGCAATGCGCGAGCTGGCCGCGCAACAGTTCGACGTCCTCGCGCGCCGGCGGCGCCTCGCTGGCGATCCAGTCGTCGACTAGCAGGCTCATCGTCGCCAGCGGCGTATTGAGTTCGTGCGCGGTGCCGGCGGCGAGCGAGCCGAGCGCCGACAGCGACTCGTCGCGGATCGCGCGTTCGCGCGCCTCCGACAAGCGCCGGCGCTGATCGCGCACGATCGCCATGAAGCGGCTCAACACCACCCCCATGATCCCGGCCGAGAGCAGGAAGTTGACCCACATGCCGGTGACGTGCAGTTCGAAATCGCTGCCGTGCACGTGCGGCAGCGGCACGTGATGCCTCAGCAGCCAGGTGTAGAGCGCCGCGGTCAGCACGGTCAGGCCGAGCATCGGCGCGATTTCCAGGCCGATCGCCGCCACCGCCACCGGCACCAGGTACAACGACACGAAGGGGTTGGCCGGGCCGCCGGAGAAATACAGCAGGGCGGTCAGAGTCAGCAAATCGACCAGCAACTGCAGAATCAGCGCGCGCGTGCCGGCGTGGCGATGGCGCAGCCACCACACATGGCTGGCCAGGTTGAAGGCCAGCAGGCCGGCCGAAATCGCCAGCAGCGGCCTGACCGGAATCGGCAGGTTCAGGCGCTCGACCACGTAGGCGACCGTGAGCACCTGCCCGGCCACCGCCATGTATCGCAAGTAGATCAGCAGGTGCAGCAAGACGGTGTCCGTGAACGCGATGCGGCGATTATCGCATCGCGCCAATCGACCACGCGACGCACCACACCGCCCGGAGGCGAGTTCGCAGTCGCCTGCGTCAATCGGTCGCAGCCCAGGTCGACCCAGCGCCTGTCAGTTCCGACAACCCGCGGCCCCGTCCGCTGCCTGCGCGCTATTCTCGACCGGCCAGAATCGTCTGGCCATCTCAGGAACGGACCTCATGAAATCAAAGGGATCGGCTCTCATGAACACCGTGTTCGGAGGCGTCCTCGTCGCCGCCTCCGCCTTCGCACCGGCCGCGGCGCAGCCCGGCGCCCAGGCCCTCACCGGGCCGGTGCTGTATTGCTTCGTCAGCCCGAACGAGCAGCCGCCGGTGGGCAACTTCGGCCGCTGTACTTCGTTTTATCCGGCCAGCAGCTACACCGCCGAGTTCGAGATCCGCAATCTGCCCGCCGGCGCCTACAGCTATGTCTGGACCACCGAACTGGGCTTGGTGCTGCCTTGCACCACCTCGCGCTGCAGCCAGCGATATCGCGGCGGCATGGCGATCTCGGACATCGTCAACGTGACCTACACCAACCTGGCCACCGGCGAGGCCAAGACCTTGAGCCGCTCGCTGGCGATCAACGGGCCGTTCTGAGCGCACGCTCGGCCGCATCGGCTGGATACGAGAAAGCGGGCCGGGGCCCGCTTTCTCTTTGCCCTGGCGCTATCCGCCGACGACGCGAGTCCTGCGCGTGCGCCGGTGCCGCGTCCTCAGCGGAAACGGTAGTCGAGTTCCAGCCAGAACTGGCGGCCGTAAGGGTCGTAGTTGCCGACCGGATAGAACGGCCAGCCGCCGCCGCTGCGGTCCGCCGGCGGCCTGGAGTCGCGCAGGTTGTTGACGATGAAGGCGATCGAGCCGCGTTCGTTGAAGCGATAGGAGACGCTGCCGTTGTAGCGCGTGTATGGGGCGATGCGGCCGCTGCCGTCGCTGTTGGGCAAGCTGCCGTAACGCAGGGCGACCAGGTTCGAGGTCCAGGGCCCGATGTTCCAGGTCACCCCGGCGTTGACCTTGCTGCGCCAGTCGGTCGCGTCGAGCGAATCGCGGCGGTTGGTCTTCTCGTCGTCGGAGAACTGCTGGTAATCGTGCTTGAGCACCAGGGTATAGCCCAGGCGGCTGCTGAAATCGCCGTAGCGGCCGGCGCTCCAGCGGAAGTTGCTCTTCAGGTCGATGCCGTCGGTGCGCTCCGAAGCGGCGTTGATCGCGTTGATCAACACGCGACGCACCTGGTTCGGTTGCACCGCGGCATCGGCCGGGTTGCGCAGCACGCGGCTCAACGCGTTGCGGCACAACGGCGAATTGATGTCGCGGCTCTCGCCGCCGACGGTCGCGCCGAGACGGCAGTCGGCCTCTTCGCGCAGGATACGGCTGCTGCTGAGATTGGTGACTTCGTCCTCGAGGCGGATGCTGTAGTAGTCGAGCGACACGTCGAAGCGTTCCGACGGCGACCAGACCAGGCCCACCCCGTAGGACTTGCCGCTTTCCGGCTTCAGGTCGCGGTTGCCGGCGCTGGTGTAGTCGATCGCCAGGCCCGAGTAATCGCAATCGTCGTAAGGCTGGCCGGCGGTGCGGCAACGCCAGTAGTCGGTCATGCCCGGGTTATAGCCACGCGTCTCCGCGGCGAAGATGTAGTTCATGTCCGGTGCGCGGAAGCTGGTCGAGGCGCTGCCGCGCAACAGCAGACTGTCGAACGGGCGGTATTCGAGGCCGAGGTTCCAGGTGCCCTTGCCGGACTTGCGCCCGGCGAATCGGAACTCGTCGTAGCGCGCCGCCGCCGATGCAGTCAGGCGGCTGAAGAGCGGTACGTTGATTTCGGCGCCGATGGCGTAGCGGTCCCGCTCGCCTTCGGCGCGCGTACCCGAACTGGTGTTCCAGAAGGTGCCGTTGCCCAGGCGCGCATCGGGGCGGTTGCTGTAGCCCTGGTTCCCGGCTTCGAGCACGCCGGCGAATCCGACCGTGCCGGCCGGCAGCTCGAACAGGTCGCCGTTGACGGTGAAACTGAGGTTCTGAATCCAGGCCGCGTTCTGGCTTTCGTAGAAGCCGGTCAGGCGTTGGTAGTCGGCCGGGGTCAGCGGTCGATACAGGCGCGCGGGATCGGGGTTGTACACCCCGATGCCGTTGCGCGTGCCCAGGCGCGGGCCGAGATAGAACTCGTTGATGCCGCTGAGAAACTGGCGGCGCTTGGTTCGGTTTTCGTAGCGGCCGCGATTGTAGGCGAGCTCATAGTCCCAGCCCGACTCGCCGAAGCTGCCGCGCAGGCCGGTGGTGAAGGCCCAGGAGCGTTCGAGGAAGCGGTTGTTGTTGGCGTGCGCCGAGCCGATCTCTTCCGGCGCGATGCGGCGGTACCAGATTTCGTTGAGGCCGCTGGCCTGGTTGTAGAAGTAGTTGTTGTCCGAGGTCCAGCTCGGCGCGCGGGTGTTGTTCTCGATGCTGGACACGCCTAACTGCAGGTCGGCGAACACCTCGGTGCGGTCGCTCAGGCGCCAGGTCAGCGAGCCGTAGGCATCGGCGTTCTTCTTCTGGGTCTGCACGGTCCAGAACGCCGGCGAGGCTTCGTTGCTGCCGCAGTACCAGCCCTGGCGCGGATTGCGCGTGCGCTGCACCGAGCCGTGATACAGCCCGGAGACCGCATCGCAACCCGCTCCGGGGTCGATGAACCCGTTGCTTTGCGCGTTGCGCCGGAACGCCACCTGGGTCGGCAACAGCGCCGTGCCGGCAGGCTGGTCGAGCAAGGAATCCATGAAGTCGCGCTGGTCGCCCCAGATCGCCTGGCGATGCAGCAGCTCGATGCCGAACACTGCGTCGAACCGGTCGCCCGACGCGCCGCTGACCACCTGCAGCCGCTGGTTCTGGCCGCCGCCCTGCTCGGTGCCGCCGACGCGCAAGTTGACCTCGGTGCCTTCGAACTTGTCCTTGAGGATGATGTTGACCACGCCGGCGACCGCGTCCGAGCCGTAGATCGCCGAGGCGCCGCCGGCCAGCACTTCGATGCGCTTGATCAGCGCAGTCGGGATGTTGGCGAGGTTGACGACGTTGACCGAGCCTTCGTAGGCGAGCGGGTAGTCGACCAGGCGCCGGCCGTTGACCAGCACCAGGGTGTGGTTGGGGCCGAAGCCTCGCAGGTTGATGGTGTTGGCCGCCGGGGTGAAGGTATTGCCGAAGTCCTCGCCCTGCACCGAGCCGGTGTTCTGGGTCAGCGCGCTGATCGCATCGAAGGCGCTGCGATAGCCCTGCGCGTCGATCTCTTCCTTGCTGATGACGGTGACCGGCGAGGGCCCTTCCAGGGTCGCGCGCGGAATGCGCGAGCCGGTCACCACGACTTGTTCGAGATCGGTCGCGGCCCGCTCGGCGGGCGGAGCGTCCTGGGCTATGGCAGCGCCGGACGCGGCGATCGCCGGCAGGGCCAGGGCAAGAAGAACGGAAAGCGGTCGGCGTCGCAGCCGCAGGACAGCGTGCATGGGAAATCCTTGGCAGAAGGGGGTGCCAGGCCGCGGGGCATTGCGTTCCCCGGCGTCGCGGCTGGCGTGCGATTCATCTTTGTTGCTCTGCAGCAGACACTGAAATGAAGGCGCTGCATCTGCATATGGCGACCGGGAATTTGCCTTGCGCCGCAGAGCCTGCCGGCCGCGCGGGCACGGCGTTGTGCGCTCGCGCACGAACCCGCTGCGAGCCGCTCGTGAAGACGGCGTCGGCAATTCGACAGAATCGGCAAAACTGCACGCTCTGCGTTCGCACACGTTCTCCTTGCTCGCGTGACGGCTCGCACGTCCATGCCGATAACTGCGCCATCGAGGTGAATTCGTCTTCACGGGTACGCACTCGAACAGTGACGCAGCGCATCCCAGGCCGGAATGATCTGTGACGCAACCGGGACTTTGCCGCTTGCCCGCGGCATAAGCTCGCGCTCCCCGACACGACCACGACAGGAGCGCGCCGATGACCCGCTCGATTACCGCCTCCGAACAGGCCGCGATCCGCGCTCGATTGCAGGATCGGTACGGCACGCTCGGACGCAGCACGCCGTCGAAAGCCGCACGCGCCAAACTCGAGGCGACGCGCGGCCCCGCGCCCGACGTGCAGGCCTCGCCGATGCTGGTCTCGCCGCTGGACCTGCCGCGTCCGCCGTTCGTGGTGCGCGCGCTCGCCAGCCTCAGCTACGGCGCCACCGCGCAATCGATCAGCGAGTTCAACGCGCTCGGCACCACCGATATCCAGCGCCTGGCCAACTACGTCGACTGGCAGCTGGACTGGGCCAACATCGACGACAGCGCGGTCGAGACGCGCTTGCTCAACGCCGGCTACACCACCCTGGGCAAGTCGCTGACCCAGTTGTGGGCCGACCACGTCAAGCCGAATCCGGTCTACGAAGTGCGCATGCGTCCGGCCTGGGAGGCGCAGCGCGCCGCGCTGGTGCGCGCGGTGCATTCCAAGCGCCAGCTGCGCGAGGTCATGGTCAACTTCTGGCACGACCATTTCAACGTCACCGCGAGCGACTACGACGCCGGCCCGGTCTACGTGCACTACCAGCGCGACGTGCTGCGCCCGCACGCGTTCGGCAATTTCCGCGCGATGCTCGAGGAAGTCGCCAAGAGCACCTCGATGCTCTACTACCTCGACAACGCCTCCAACACCCGCGCCGGCCCGAACGAAAACTTCGCCCGCGAGTTGCTGGAACTGCATACGCTCGGCGCCGAGCATTACCTGGGCTTCATGGACCCGTTCCAGGTCCCGCCGGATGCCGAAGACCCGACCTATCCGGCCGGCTACACCGACATCGACGTTTACGAAACCGCCTCGGCCTTCACCGGCTGGTCGATCAAGAACGGCCACTGGCAGTACCCGACCGAGAACGACGGCAACTTCGTCTATCGCCAGGCCTGGCACGACGCCGGCCCGAAGTTCCTGCTCGGCCGCATGCTCTATCCCGAGCAGCCGGCCTTGAAGGACGGGCGCGACGTGCTCGACCGTCTCGCCAGCCACCCGGGCGTGGCCCGCTTCATCTGCAAGAAACTGATCCGCCGCTTCGTCAGCGACACGCCCAGCCCGACCCTGGTGGCCAGCGCGGCGGCGATCTTCCGCCAGAACTGGCGCAGCCCCGACCAGATCGCGCTGACCGTTCGCCACATCGTTCTGTCGAGCGCGTTCGCGCAGGCCTGGGGGATGAAATCGCGGCGCCCGTTCGAAGCCGTCGCCGCGGCGATGCGCACGCTCGGCAGCGACTGGACGATCGCGGTCGGCACGCCGAAAAGCGACGAATTCGCCTGGCGCATGGGCTTCACCGGTCATGCGCCTTACGAATGGCCGGCGCCGAACGGCTATCCCGACACCCAGGCCGCGTGGTCGGGTTCGGGCAGTTACGCGATGACCTGGAAGATTCTCAACTGGATCACCGAAGCCCAAGACGGCGGCGTGCCGATGGCGCCGATCCTGGCGACCACGCGCAGCAAGGTGCCGTCGTGGACGCCGACCAAGCTGGTCGATTTCTGGTGCAAGCGCATCCTCGGCTATCTGCCGACCGCGGCGCGGCGCCAGACCCTGATCGCCTTCATGGCCCAGAACGGCGACCCGCTCAGCTACGTGGTCACCGACACCAACACCTGGGCGGCGAACGACCTCAAGCGCCACTACAACCAGGACCGGTTGCGCAGCATGGTCTCGCTGATCCTGATGTCGCCCGAATTCCTCAGCCGCTAGCAGGCCGCCGACATGACGCTGACCCGACGCGAGTTTCTCAAAGGCACCGCCGCCGTCACCGCCGGTGCGGTAGGCGGCCCCGCCCTGCTGTTCGCCAATCCGGCCTTCGCCGCCGCCAACGGTCACGACACCGTCGTGCACCTGTTCCTGCGCGGCGGCCTGGACGGCCTCAACCTGGTCGTGCCGATCAGCGGCAACGACCGCAGCTTCTACGAACAGGCGCGGCCTAACCTGTCGATCGCCGCGACCGGCACCTACGCCGCGCTGCCGTTGACGCTCGGCACCGGCGCGGCGACCGGCTTCGGCCTGCACCCTTCCGCGAGCGGCCTGCGCGATCTGTGGAACGCCGGCCACCTCGCCATCGTGCACGGCTGCGGCCTCGCCACCAGCGTGACCCGCAGTCACTTCGACGCGCAGTTGTACATCGACCTGGGCACGCCCGGGCAACAAGGCATCGGCAGCGGTTGGCTGACGCGCGCGATGAACACCCAGCCCAACCTCAGCGGCGCGGAAAAACTGCCGGCGCTCGGGGTGGCCTCGCGGCAACCGGCCGGGCTGCTCGCGTCGGTGCAGGCGCTGACCATGGCCAGCCCGAGCGATTTCGCCCTCAATGCCGGCGCCTGGTCGTGGCAGACCGCGCGGCCGGATTCGCCGGTGGGCTTCCGCGGGGTCAACGAAACCCTGGCCGGCCTGTGGGCGGGCACGACCGCGCTCGAACTCGGCGGCCAACGCGCCGACCGCGCCTTGCAGGTGATCGCGCGCCAGTCCTACAGCGCGCCGCCGGCCGGCTGGCCGACCAGCGGTTTCGCGCAACAGCTATGGACCATCGCCCAGTCGATCCAGTTCGACCTCGGCCTGCACTACGCCACCTTGGATCTGGGCGGCTGGGACACCCACGACGGCCAGGGCACCGCCGGTAGCGGCTACCACTACTACCAGAACAAGATCGCCGAACTCTCGCAGGCCTTGTCGGCGTTCTATGCCGCGCTCGATGCGAGCGGACACGCCTCGCGCGTGACCGTGGTGGTGCAGTCCGAATTCGGCCGCCGCGTGCGCGCCAACGCCAACGGCGGCACCGACCACGGCTACGGCAATCCGGTGCTGGTGCTCGGCGGCCCGGTCAACGGCCGGCGTTTCTACGGCACCTGGTCCGGGCTCGATCCGGAAATCCTGTCGCCGCATTTCGGCGATGTGCCGGTGACCACCGATCACCGCCAGGTGCTGTCGGAGATCCTGGTGCGCCGGATGGGCAATACCGACCTCGCCACGGTGTTCCCCGGCTACACCGGCTATGCACCGCTCGGCCTCGTGCGCGACTTCGGCACGGTCGCGAAACCGCTGCCGGAGCTGCGCCGGCTGTACAAACCGGCCGCGAAACCGGCCGCGGTGGACGATCCGGATCTGCTGGAGCGCTTGCTGCGCTACGTGCGGGAACTGGTCGACTGAGCGAGAGCGCTCGCTGTCTGTTCGCTTTCCTTGTCGCAACCCGAGTTTCCCCTTCCCCCCTTTGAAAGGGGGCCAAGGGGAATTGCGGTTGCTCCAAACGACCGTCTACGCCCCCGCGAACTTCTCCGCGAACAGCACCGACACCCAATCCACGAACACGCGCACGCGCGGCGACAGCTGCCGGTGCTGCGGATACAGCACCGACACCGGCACGCCGGCGCTGCGGTATTCGTCCAACACCTCCACCAGACGGCCATCGCGCAGATAGGGTTCGATGTGATGCCGCGGCAACTGGATCAGCCCGCAGCCGCGCAAGGCCGCGGCGACATAGCATCCGGCCTCGTCGACCGAAATCCACGAGTTCAGCGCGATCTCGCGCGGCTCGCCGTCTACGATGAACTCGAACGGATAACGCAGCTCGCGATCGCGCGAGAAAAACCCCACCGCCTGGTGCGCCGACAACTCGTCCGGATGCCGCGGGGTGCCGAACTGCGCCAGATACTCGGGGCTCGCGCAGGTCGCTTCCGGCATCACCGCCAGGCGCTTGGCCACCAGCGAGGAATCGCGCGGATTACCGGAGCGCACCACGCAGTCGATGCCCTCGCGGACCAGGTCGACCAGGCGGTCGCCGCTGCTGATCGCCAGGTCGACGTGCGGATAGCGGGCGCGGAATTCGTTGATGCGCGGCAGGATGATCCCGGTCGCGTGCGAGCCGTGCAGGTCCAGGCGCAGGGTGCCGCGCGGATGGCTCGCGATCGAGCGCAGCGCCGAATCGGCGTCGTCGAGTTCGGCGAGCACGTGCACGCAACGTTCGTAATAGGCCCGGCCGTCGAGGGTCGGCCGCACCTGGCGCGTGGTGCGTTCGAGCAGCCGCACGCCCAGGCTCGCTTCCAGTTCCTTGATCGCATGAGTCGCGGTGGCCTTGGGCAGGTCGAGCACGCCGGCGGCGCGGGTGAAGCTGCCGAGTTCGACGATGCGGGTGAACAGGCGCAGGGCCTCGAAACGGTCCATGGCGGCGATCATTGTTGGCAATTATTGAATTGTATTGCCAATCCGGCATGGTTTATCCAGCCCCAGCCAATCAGCAGACTGCCTCCACCGCGGCACCTGGCATCCCGCCGCCGCCCACCGGAGCCCGCCCATGTCGACTACTCAGCCTGCCTCGAATCCATCGGCCAAGACCCGATCAGGGCAAACCCAGCCAGCGCAAACCCGGACCGCGCTGGTCACCGGCGCCTCGCGCGGCATCGGCCGCGCCATCGCCCTGCGCCTGGCCGCCGACGGCTACGCGGCGATCGTCAACTACGCCGGCAACGCCGCCGCGGCCGAGGCCGTGGTCGCGCAGATCCGCGACGCCGGCGGCCAGGCCATAGCCGCCCAGGGCGATGTCGCCGATCCGGCCGCGATGGAGCGCGTGTTCGCCCTCGCCCTGCAGACCTACGGTCGCCTCGATGCAGTGGTCAACAGCGCCGGCGTCATGCCCTACGTGCCGATCCAGGGCGGCGACCTGGCCGAGTTCGACCGCGTCATCGGCACCAACCTGCGCGGCAGCTTCGTCGTGCTCGGCCTGGCCGCGCAACACCTGCGCGACGGCGGCCGCATCGTCGCCCTGTCGACCAGCGTGATCGGCAAGGCCTTTCCTACCTACGGCCCCTACATCGCCTCCAAGGCCGGCGTCGAAGGCCTGGTGCACGTACTCGCCAACGAACTGCGCGGCCGCAACATCACCGTCAACGCGGTCGCTCCCGGCCCGGTCGCGACCGAGCTGTTCCTCAACGGCAAGAACGAAGAGCAGATCGCCCATTTCCGCGGCCTGGCCCCATTGGAACGGCTCGGCACGCCGGAGGAAATCGCCGCGGCCGTGTCCTTCCTCGCCGGCCCGGACGGCAGCTGGGTGAACTCGCAGGTGCTGCGCGTCAACGGCGGCTATGTTTTCTGAGCGTCCTCGCCGCGGCCGCAGGCGCCAGCCTGTCCGCGCCAGCGCCACCGCCTCAGTTATCGGGCTTGGACGCGTCGCGCTCGAAGCAATGCTCGCCGGCCGGATGGCGCCAGCTGCGCGGGTAGCCGACGGCCGCGGCGCGACGCCCGGCGTCCTCGCGTCCGGTGTCGGTGGCGAAGGTCGCGCACAACCGGAAGCGGCCGGCCTCGCCGGCAAGATAGCGATACGGCGCGGCGGTGACCGGGTCGACCGTGCTGAGGGCCACACCCGGCTGGTTCGCCAAGCTCGCCAGGTCCGGCGGCAGACGCGTGTGCCGTTTCCAGTAATCGCGCACCTCGTTGTTGATGCGGTCGAGCTCCTGGGTACGGCGTTGGTCGAGCCTGGCGTCGCGCTGCGCGCTCGGGCCGCCCATGACCGTGACCGCGGCCGTCACCGCCGCCGCGATCGCCACTGCGGCTGCGATCAGCAGCCATCGTCCGACCGGTGCGCTCATGCCGGGCCCTCCTCGCGGCGCAGGTCCCACAGGTAGTAACCGAACACGCTGCCGGCGATGCCCGCGACCACCAGCACCTTCAGCACGAAACGCAGGCTCAGCTCGCCGCCGAGCAGGTTGAAGACCAGCGCGGTCATGTCGCCGATCAACACGGTCGCGGCGATGAACAAGGTCAGGTAGGTCAGCCAGCGCCGCACCGGCGACAGCCGCTTGATCGGATGCCGGGCGACGTCCCGCGCGACCCGGTGCGCGACGAACACGAACACCGGGAAAGCGATCACCAGCGCCGACACCGACCAGCGCAGCGAGTCGTCGACGCTCTTGCGCCAGAATTCGTAGCTGGTGTCGGCGGCGTCGGGCCGGGCGAGGTTGATCAGGTCGAACAACAGGCTGCCCAGGTTGTAGGCGACGAAATACAGGGTGCTGAACATCACCAGGTAGGCGAAGGCCTCGCGCGCCGACAGCGAGGCGCGCGGCTTCGGCACCGGCAACACGAAACCGACGTCGGCATAGGCGTCGAGCGCACCGCGGGTCTGCTCGGCGCTCCAGCCGGCCGCCGCCAGGGCCTGCGCCGTCGCCTCCTTGGTTTGCCCACGCAACAAGGCTTCGCGTACGAAGTTCTCCAGTTCCAGACTTCCCGAGGCCATGGCCGAGGCTCCTTAGAGGACGGCCGAATGTAGCAGCGACGCGGCCGCTGCGCGCGACTGCCGGCGAGGTAGCGGAAAACGCTACCCGCAGGACCGGACGTCGCTACGCCGAGTGCTCGCTGCCGTGCCGGGCTTCCGCGGCGGCGCGTGCCGCCGTTCGTCGACGGTGGCCGTGGCCGCGCCCAAATGCGGCTATATTCCGCGAAAGCGCGATCGACGGTCCGGCGGAACCGCGCCAGCCATCGCCGCCGCCCGCACATGCCGCCGACCACCGCGCGCCCGCCACAACACGTCCACCACAGGCCGAGCCATGCGCCATACAGACGATCCAAGGCCCGCGCGGCGCTTGATGCTGGCAACGGTACTGGCCCTGCCGCTGCCCTGGTGCGGCGCCGCGCAAGCGCAGGCGCTGCCCTCGCCTGCGGCGGAAACGAGCAAGCGCGTGCCCGAAGCATCCGTAGAAGACTACGCCGCGATTCGCAGGGTGCTCGAGCGTTACCTCCAGGCCGGTCGCGAGGGCAACAGCGAACTCATGCGCGCCGCATTCCTGCCGCAGGCGACCATCCATGGCCTCGCGGCCGACGGCAGCCTCAGCGGCGGCCCGATCCGCAGCCTGTTCGACTACATCGACAGCGCGCCCGCGGCCAGGCAACTGCAGGCGCAGATCGTTTCGATCGAGATCGTCGGCACTATCGCCCAGGCGCGGGTCGAGTCCGACCAGTGGAACGGGGCGCGCTACAGCGACCTGTTCCAACTGTTGAAGCTCGGCGGCGAGTGGAAGATCCTCAGCAAGATCTACCACACCCACTGAGGGCGGCCGCTCCATCACGGCGTCGCAACGGCACTCTCCTGCAACAGCGGCGCAAGCCGCGGCCGCGCTGCGACGGCCATCGGCGCATCGATCCATCGCCATCGGTCACCGCGGCGGACTTCAGGCCCTGCCCGGCTCCGGAGCCTCGCGATTGCGCACCGGCCGCATCACCTGCTTTTCCACGCACGGCGGCAAGCCTTCGGTCGTCAGCGCCGCTTCGCGCCGGTAGACGCTCGGCGGCACGCCGACCAGTTCGGCGAAGCGCGTACTGAAGGTGCCCAGCGACGAGCAACCCACTTCGAAGCAGACCTCGGTGACGCTGAGGTCGCCGCGGCGCAGCAGCGCCATCGCCCGCTCGATGCGCCGCGTCATCAGGTACGAGTACGGCGATTCGCCGTAGGCGGCGCGGAACTGCCGGCTCAGATGCCCGGCCGACATGCCTATGCCCTGGGCCAGCGCCTCGACATCGAGCGGTTGCGCGTATTCGCGGTCGATGCGGTCGCGCACGCGCCGCAATCGCACGAGGTCGCGCAAGTGAGTCGCGGTGTCGGAGCCGTTGGTCATCGGCGCGATCGTGCCATGGCGCGCGCCGGTGCGACCAGCGCCGCGAACGCGGCGCGCCATGAGGCAGCGCCGCGATCGCGGCGCGCCATGAGCCGGAGCCGCGAACGCGGCGTGCCACGA
>NZ_JBPKJP010000043.1:0-33598 GCF_051217035.1 Lysobacter sp. 1R34A | reverse complement strand
GGCGACGCTGTGGCCGCAGGCGCGCGCGCTGGTCGGCGGCGTGCGCCGTTTCGACCTGAGCGCGGTGAGCACCGTCGACAGCGCCGGCCTGGCGCTGCTGGCCGAGCTGGCCGCACAGGTCGAAGGCGTCGAAGTGGTCGGCACGCCGGCCGGGCTGAGCGAGTTGCGCGCGGCCTACCGGCTCGACGACGCGCTCGGCTTCGGTCGCTAAGTTTCAGACTCTCAAGTTCCGGTCGCTGATACACGAACTCCGTCGCAGAACTCTCCTGTTGCGGTCGCCAACGCCGACGGATCCGGCCTGGCTGCCCCCACCCGTTGTCCCGGAAGACTAGACTGCAACCATGCGCCCCCACGCACTCTCACTCTCGCTCGGCCTGGCTTTGGCCGCGCTGCATTCCGTTCCGGCTTTCGCGCAGGACGCGAACCCGACCGCCGCCGAAGAAACCGTCGTAAGCGCCACGGCGCAGAACGAACCGGCGCTTGCGACGCCATCCGTCGAAGCGCTCGCGCTCGCCGACACGGCAGCCACGCCGGCCGATACGGCCGCGACCCCTCCGGTCGACACGGCGCGGGCTGCAACGGCCGGGCCCGCTCTCGACTACGCCGTCGCCCAGGTCGAATCGAGCCAGGTCCAATCGGTACCGCCCGATCCGAATGCGCCGGCGGCCGAAGCCGCCGAGCCGCCGCAGGCCAACGCCGCGGTCGAGCCGAGCCCGGCCGACGACCAACGCACCGAGGCCGAGCGCGATTTCGACGCGCTCTACGGCACCCCGTCGCAGGAGTACGATCCGGTCGCCGACCCGACTCTGCCGGCGCCGGCCTCGGTGCCGGGCGCGTTCGACCCGTGGGAGAGGTACAACCGCAAGATGCACCGCTTCAACATGGCGGTGGATCGCGGCGTCGCCCGTCCGCTCGCGCGCGCCTATTCCAAGGTCGTGCCGCGTCCGGTGCGCCTGGGCGTGAGCAACTTCTTCAACAACCTCGGCCAGCCGGTGTCGATCGTCAACGCGCTGCTGCAGGGCAAGCCCAAGCAGGCCGCGCAGGCGCTCGGCCGGTTCGCGCTCAACACCACCCTCGGCATCGGCGGCCTGTTCGACCCGGCCAGCGACGCCAAGCTGCCCAACCGCAGCGAAGACTTCGGCCAGACCCTGGGCGTGTGGGGGTGGAAGCGCTCGCGCTATGTCGAGCTGCCGTTCTTCGGCCCGCGCACCGTGCGCGACTCGTTCGGCGCCCTCGGCGATGCGCCGCTGAGCCCGCTGCGCCACGTCGAACGCGACCGCATCCGCATCCCGCTGCAGGGCCTGCAACTGGTCGACGTGCGCGCCCAGTTGCTGCCGCTCGACAGCCTGCGCGACGGCGCCGAGGACGAATACGCCCTGGTCCGCGACTCCTGGTCGCAACGCCGCGACTACCAGATCTTCGGCGACCGCCTCGACAAGAACGGCGACAGCGCCCTGCCGGAATATCTGCAGGACGACAGCAACCCGAGCGTGCCGGCCGATGCGATGCCGGTGATGCCGACCGACGGCGGGCGCTGAGGTTCGCGATCGCCTCGCGACAGCGCGCAACGACGAACGGCCCGGATGCGAATCCGGGCCGTTCTGGTTTGGGATGCCGCGCAGGACCGGCCGCTGACGCGGACCGGGCTTATTCTTCGGGGTCCTTGTCCTGCCCCAGCAGTCGCGCCGCGTCATCCCCGGGCATCGCCTCGACCTCGCGCAGGCGGCGCTGGATCGCGCGCGTCCTGACCCCGGTCTGTTCGATCTGCTTGCTGGCCTGATCGAGCTTGCCCTTGACGTTGTCGAGCACCTCGCCGAACTTTCCGAACTCGGTCTTGACCGCGCTGAGCGTCTTCCACACTTCGCTCGAGCGCTTCTGGATCGCCAGGGTGCGGAAACCGAGCTGGAAACTGGTCAACAGGGCGAGCAGGGTGGTCGGCCCGGCCACGGTGATGCGCAGGTCGCGCTGCAGCATTTCGACCAGGCCCGGCCGGCGCAGGACTTCGGCATACAGGCCCTCGGTCGGCAGGAACAGGATCGCGAACTCGGTGGTCTCCGGCGGCGCCACGTACTTCTTCTGAATGTCGCGGGCCTGGTCGCGCACCCGGCGCTCCAGGGCGTCGCCGGCGGCGCGCGCGCCCTCGAGATCGAGGCGCTCTTGCGCGTCGAGCAGGCGCTCGTAGTCCTCGCGCGGAAACTTGGCGTCGATCGGCAGCCACACCGGCGCCTCGCCGCCCGGGCCGGGAAAGCGCACGGCGAACTCGACCCGCTCGCTGCTGCCCGGCACCGTCGCGACGTTCGAGGCGTACTGGTCGGGCGCGAACACCTGTTCGAGCAAGCCCGCCAGCTGCACCTCGCCGAAGATGCCGCGCGATTTGACGTTGGTCAGCACGCGCTGCAGGCCGCCGACGTCGGAGGCCAGCTTGTTCATATCGCCGAGCCCCTGGTGCACCTGGGCCAGCATCTGGGTGACGTTGCCGAAGCTCTCGGTCAGGCGGGTTTCCAGGGTCGCGTGCAGCTTCTCGTCGACCGTCGCGCGCATCTGCTCCAGCTTGGCGGCGTTGTCGGTCTGCAGCTCGCGCAAGCGGGTTTCCAGGGTCTGGCGCAGCTCGCCGATACGCTGTTCGTTGCGCTGGGTGAGTTCGTTGAGTCGCTGGCCCAACAGCTCGGCGAAGCGCTGCTGTTGCTCGGCCGACTCGCTGCGGCCCTTGCGCGCATCCTCGGTCAGCAACTGACTCAAGGCATCCAGGCGCTGATCGGTGCGCACGGTCAGATCGCCGAGCCGGTTGCCGAAGCCCTCGATACGGGTTTCCTGCTGCGCCGACAGGCTGTCGAGCTGTTGACGCAGTTCGCCGCGGCCGTCGCGCTGCTCCTCGCGCAAGGCCTGCTCGAGGCGCAGCTCGGGGCGACGCAGCAGCAGGACCACCAATAGAACGATCACGGCCCCGACGGCGAGCAGAAGCAGGATCAGCAACAAGGAGACGTCATTCATGCCGCCAGTCTAACGGGGTGAGTCTCAGGCTCTGCGATCACCGGCGCTTAGGCCGCGCCGGAGACCGCGCACGGCCTGCGCCGCCGTCGGTCGGAACCGCGGCCAGGGTCGACGAAGAAGTGCGAAATCCGTCGCAGATCGCGACTGAATCCGGGGCGCCGAGTTCCGTACGGAACCGAACCGTGGCCAGGAACTGTGCCAATCTGGATTCGCCCCGATCGGCTTCGCCGACCGGCCACCGCAAGGACTGCATGCATGGACCCGCAAGCTCCCCGGCTCTACGCCGACCCGCGCGGCATCTGGCGCGACGATGGCGCCGGCCGCGTCCACGGCATCCGCTGGACCGACATCGACGGCATCGATGGTTATGCGATCGACGTGGTCGACCGCAAGCTGATCTTCGTCGAGCTGGGCACCGTCAGCGGCGACAGCCTGGAACTGCGCACCGACTGGCCGGGCTACCGCGAAGTCGCGACCGCGATGAGCGTGCACCTGCCCGGCCTCGACCTGGATGCGCTGAAGCGCCTTGAGTTCGCCTTGCCGGACGACCCGCCGGCGGTGCTGTGGTGGCGGGATTGAGGGGTGGGCGCATGCGCTTGCGTTGGAGCGCGACGAGTCGCCTCCTTCTGTAGGAGCGGCGTGAACCGCGACCGCGGAACGCGCAGGGGTAACAAGGCAGTCGTCATTCGTCGCAGCGGCATGCCTCTCGCCAGGGTAGGAGCGGCGCAAGCCGCGACATCGTTGCTTTTATCTCGCGGCGCCTCGATCAGAAATGCGGATCAAGATCAAACCCAAAGCTTCCGCCACTAAAGCGGCTGGTTACTTTCTTTTGTCTAATGCAATAAAAGAAAGGTAACCAAAGAAGTTGCTTTTCTTTGAATCACCAGCCCGCGCGTTCGATGCATACGCGGTGATTTCATACGGGAGCTCCCTGTCCCGATGAAAAACGGCGCACATCCCTGCGGGCCGCCCTCCGGGTCTTCGATGGCCTTCGCGAGTGCGCGGCGGCGCCAAGCCGAAGCCGGCGGTAGAGCATCGGAGCGCGGCGGCGCCATCCCTTGTAGGAGCGGCGTAAGCCGCGACCAAGGGACGCGCCGAGACGACATAGCCATTGCCGTCCATCGAAGCGGCACGCTTTCGCAGGGTAGGAGCGGCGCAAGCCGCGACCGCGAATCTGCGGCCGGCGGCGTAGGCGATTGGGATTGCGCGGTCGCGGCTTACGCCGCTCCTACAGTGGTCGGTACGCGGCGCCGTTGTCGTTGTCGTTGTCGTTGTCGTTGTCGTTGTCGTTGTCGAGATTTTGATCTGGTTTGCTCTATGGCTTTGCTTGCCGCTTCGCCGGTCAAAAGCAGGCCCGGAGGGCGGCCCGCAGGGAGGCGGGCCGTGCGCAAGCAGGCCATGGATGGCCTGTCTGGAGCATCCCTGCCTCGGCACCGATCGTGCGGGCTGGTGCCCTGGCAGGAAGAAGCACTTTTCTTTGGTGACTTTCTTTTGTTGCTTTGGACGAGAAAGTTACCCGCACCCTTTAGGGGGCGGAAGCTTTGCTCTTGCTGTGGCTTCAAAGCCCTGGGTAAGAAACGCCGCAACCGGAGACGCCGCGGTCGCGACTTGCGTCGCTCCTACCCCCCGCGACGGTTCACGGCTTCGATGAGCGACGACGGCGATGCGATTTCTATCCGTCCCTTGGTCGCGGCTTACGCCGCTCCTACAGGTGAAGCCGCGAGGCGCCGCGAATCGGCACCGCGCCGGATCGCCCATCGATCGGATCGGCGGCATGCACCGCCGACCCCATACGACAAGCCTGTCGATCAACTCAATCCAACACCCGACAAAACACCGCTTTCAGATAGCGCGACTCGGGCACCTGCGCCAACCACGGATGATCCGCGCCCGCGCCGGACACCTTGAGCACCTGCACGGTGCGCCCGGCATAGAACGCGGCGCGACGCAGCATGTCGAGGAACTGGTCTTCGCTGACCAGGCCGGTGCAGGAGAAGGTCGCGAACAGGCCGCCGGGCTTGAGCGCGCCGAGCGCCAGCTTGTTCATGTCGAGGTATTTCTTCAGCGCCGGAATCACCTGCTCGCGGTCGCGGGTCATCTTGGCCGGGTCGAGGATCACCACGTCGTAAAGATCGCCGGCGTTGGCGACGTCGCGCAGGTAGGGAAAGATGTCGGCCTGGACGAACTTGACCTGGGCGCCGTTGAGCTTGGCGTTGGCCTTGGCGATGTTGATCACGTCGGCATCGATGTCCACGCCGACCACTTCCTCGGCGCCGCGCACCTTCGCGTACACGCCGAAGCCGCCGGTGTTGCAGCACAGGTCGAGCACGCGCTTGCCGGCGACCTGCTGCGACAGCCACTCGCGGTTGTCGCGCTGGTCGGCGAAGAAGCCGGTCTTGTGCGCGCCGGCCGGGTCGGCGCGAAACTTGATGCCGTATTCGGTGATCGTCGCCGGCGGCACCGCTTCGGTGCCGCGGAAGTCGAAGCTCTCCTGCTTCTGCACGTGCTCGTCGGCGAAGGCGTAGAACCGGCAGCCCGGGAACTGCTGGCGCAGCGCGTCGTAGATCCATTCGCGGTGACGGAAGGCGCCGGCGCTGAAGTACTCGACCACCAACAGGTCGCCGTAGCGGTCGACCACCAGGCCGCTGAGGCCGTCGCCCTCGCTATGCACCACGCGCCAGGCGTCGCTGACCTCGTCGAGCTTGAGCACGTCGCGGCGCAGCGACACGGCCGCGGCGATCTTGCGCGCGAACCAGTCGGCGTCGACTTCGACGTCCGGATCGTTCTCGAGCATGCGCAGGGCGATGCGCGAGTGGCCGTTGTAGAAGCCGCGGCCGATCCAGTCGCCGTCGACGCCGAGCACGTTGACGATCGAGCCCGGCTTGGGGCGCTGGGCCGGCTTGTCGACCAGGCGCTGGAAGATCCAGGGGTGGGTGGACTTCCAGGCGTTCTTGAGGCGTACGGTGGGGAGTTCGTTATTCATCCCGCCATTCTACCGGGGCCGGGCCGCTTGCCCGGCCTGGCCCGCGCCTGGCGTCGGGCCGCCGTCCCGCTGGCGGGACAAACCGGCCCGACGAACGCGGCTTGTATTCCTTCCGGGCGGTGCCAATCTCGGTGACATGCACCTGCCCACCGAAGCCCCGATCCCCGACACCCCGGCTCAGCGCAAGGCCGACCGCAGCCGTCTGGTGCGGGCGCTCAATGCCAGCCTGGCCTTCGTCCTGCTGCTGGCGGCGGTGTTCAGCGCCCAGGGCCAGTTCGACGTGCGCGCCTTCACGGTCCAGCCGTGGTCGGCGCAGGGCCTGGTCGGCCTGCTGACCGCGCCGCTGCTGCACGGCTCGATCGAGCACCTGGCCGCGAACGCGACCTCGCTGTTGCTGCTCGGCACCCTGGCCGGCGCGGTCTACCCGAAGGCGACCCTGCGCGCGCTGCCGATCCTGTGGCTCGGCGCCGGCCTCGGCGCCTGGCTGCTCGGCGATCCGGGCAGCTATCACCTGGGCGCCAGCGGCCTCACTCACGGCCTGATGTTCCTGGTCCTGACCCTGGGCCTGCTGCGTCGCGACCGCCCCTCGATCGCCGCGGCGATGATCGCCTTCCTGCTCTACGGCGGCATGCTGCTGACCGTGCTACCACGCGAGATCGGCGTGTCGTGGCAGGCCCACCTGGGCGGCGCAGCCGCCGGCGTCGTCGCCGCCTTCCTATTCCGCCTGCGCGACCCGCTGCCGCCGCGCAAGCGCTACAGCTGGGAGGACGAGGACGAAGAACTGGTGCCGGCCCACGACGAACTGGAACCGCCGAGCCCGCAACGGGTGCCGGTGCTGTGGAACCGCCCGGTCGACGGCGAACGCGGCGTGGTCCTGGAGTTTCCGTCGCGACAGCGGCACGAGGACTGAGCTGCGCGCCACGCGCTCCGCATCGCCTGACGCTAAAGTGGCGCCGGGTCCGCAGGCGGGCCGTCCGGTCGCGGCCGCATCGGCGCAGGCATCGGGACGGCAGGTCTGCGCGACGCCGCGATCCCTTCCCTGGAGCCGACCATGCGCCGCCTGACTGTCCCGTTCGCGTGCAGCCTATTGCTCGCAGCCTCGCCGTTCGTTCACGCCAAGAGCGCCTGCATGATCGAAGGCCAGGTCCTCGGCCAGATGATCAACGAATGCACCGAGACCGACCTGCCGGCTTCCGACGAGGCCAGCCAGCCGCAATGCAACAGCTCGCTGCCGGGCCTGGCGGAGATCGGCGGCCAGGTCTCGGCGCGGCCGGTCGCGGCCTGCCCCTCGGGCGCGGTGGCGGTCTGCGATTCGCCCATGAACGTCAAGGCGCGCATCTATTACTACAAGCGCAACGCCAAGCAGATCGCCGGGATCAAGCAAGCCTGCGAGATGCAGCGCGGCCAGTGGGTCAAGCCGTGAGGCCGAGCGCCGCGCCTGTCGCGGCACGAACAGGCCTGAACGTAGCGCTCGCCGCGACGCTCGCCCTCGCGGGCGCGCCGGCCATCGCGCAAACCTCCGAGCCGGCCGAACCGGCCGAGCCGCCCTCGTTCGACCGGCCCGGCATCTCGTTCTCGACCGACACCCTGCCGCGCGGCGCTTTCGCCTGGGAGCAGGGCTTGCCGGATTTCGTCCGCGACGACGACGGCGGCACCCGCAGCCGGCTCTACAGCGCCAACACCAATCTGCGACTGGGCCTGAGCGACCGGGTCGAGTTGCAGCTGGCGACCTCGGCCTACAACCGGCTGCGCGAACGCGACGGCGACGGCCGCCGCTCGCGCCACGGCGCCGGCGACACCGGCCTGGCGATCAAGGTGGCGCTGCGGGCTTCGCACGAGGCGTTCTCGTGGGCGGTGCTCGGCGCGGTCACCGCGGCCAGCGGCGACCGCGACTTCAGCAACGGCGCCACCCAGTACACCCTCGGCACCACGCTCGGCTACGACTTCGACGAGCGCCTCGCCGGCGCGCTGTACCTCAACCTCGACCGCAGCGACGGCCGCGACACCTGGACCTGGTCGCCGAGCCTGAGCTTCGCGCTCAGCGACCGCGTCGGCGCCTACCTCGAAGCCGGCGTGTCGAAAGCCGACGGCGAGTCGGCGACTTCGGTCGCCGGCGCCGGCGTGACCTGGATGGCCACGCCGCGCGTGCAGCTCGACGCCTCGTTCGACCTCGGCCTCGACCGCGGCAGCGCCGATCTACAGGCTGGGGTTGGGGCGTCGTTCTACTTCGACTGAGCCGCGCAAGGCCGCGGCCGTGCCGAGGCCGGTGGCGATCGCCGAGGCGTAGTCCGGCGCCTGCGTTCCGGCCGACTCGTAGGTCCACAGGAAACCGCCGCCGATGCCGTCGCTGGCCCACTGCGCATACTGCTGCTGGACCTGGTTCGGGGTGGAATCGGTCGCCAGGCCCGGGATCACGAAGCGGGCCGGGAAGCCGCTGCCAAACGTTTTTTGCAGCGCCTGGATCCAATCTTCGGGATTGTTGCCGGCGCCGCCGGAATAGCACTGCAGGTTGAACGCGATCACCAGGCCGGGATCGGTCTTCTGCAGTTCGGCCAGGCAGCCGACCCAAAACTCGGGGTTGTAGTAGGGGCAGAAGGTGACCTTGAAGCCGGCCTTGCCGAGCATGCGGCTGAAATCGACGATCAGCTTCTGGTCTTGCATCTCCTCGTCGTCCAGGTCGATGGCCTCGATCGCCGGGAAGGTATTCTTCAACGCGACCAGGTTCTGGAACAGCGGATTCTTCTCGCCGCTGCCGAACTCTGCGATCAGCTTGCGGATGTTGCCGTAGTCGCCGACCCCACCGCCGCCGATCGACAACCACACGCGCTCGATGCCGGTCGCGCCCAGGGTCAGGGAATTGACCAGCGGCAGCCACTCCGGCGGACCGACGTACTGCCCGTTGGAGACGATTTCGAGATCGTTGTAGTACAGATCGCCTTTGTACTTGTCCGGCGCCGGCGGCGACCTGTCCTGGTAGTGCGGATGCGCCAGGGCCAGGATCGCGGTGTTGAAACCGGACGCCTTGAGACCCTCGATATAGTCCCTGCCACCGGTCTTGGAGAACAGGCCTTCGCAGTAGGCGGCGACGATGGGCTTGCTTGCGTTGGACATGATCGGCTCCTGTTGTGGGTGAGCCTTCTGACCAACGCGGCCATGCGCTGCCCTCGGACAGGTTTTCCGCGGCAGATCGCGTCTTTGCGACCGCCTTCGCACTCTTCCGCGCGCGGGCGCTGCGCTTGGCCCCGCGCCATGACGAACGCGACCGCTGCAAGTCGCACAGGCGCACGGCTTTCGCGACGTCATCGCATCGCCATAGCCTCTCTGGGAACGTCCCTGCTCCAGAATGCCCCGCAGCCCCCAGACCGCACGCACCGATTCCCCTTTGAGGGGCCAGGGGGATTTGCTCCGGCCCTGCTTCGCTCTGGCCCTGCTTCGCTCCGGCTCTATCTCGCTTCCCCAACTTGGCGCCCCCGCCCCGCGGTGATAGCGTCGCAAGCGCAGCCGTCGCGGGGCTCCGCGACCTCATCGCTTGGGGAATCGATGCGCTACTCGCCCTTCCGGTCGCTCGCCGGCCTCTGCCTGATCGTCGCCCTCGCCGCCTGCCAACGCCCCGCGCCGGCGCCGCCGGCAACGGACGGTTACGACGAAAGCGCCGGCGCCGACGCGCGACGGATCGAAGCCGACCTGCGTTTTCTCGCCGACGATCTGCTCGAAGGCCGCGAGGCCGGTACGCGCGGCTACGATCTGGCGGCGCTGTACGTCGCCGAACGCCTGCGCGCGATCGGGCTGCGCCCGGCCGGAGACGACGGCCGCTACTTCCAGCGGGTACCGATGCTGAGCGCGAAGCGCGTCGACGGCGGCGGCACTCTGGTGATCCGCCGCGACGGCGCCGCCACCGCGCTGAAGTTCCGCGAGCAGTTTCTGCCGCAGCTCAACTTCGACCGCACCGATGCGCGCGTGACCGCGGCGGCGGTATTCGTCGGCCAGGCGGTGCGGGCGCCGGAACTGCAGCACGACGATTTCGCCGGCATCGATGTGCGCGGCAAGATCGCGGTGCTGTTCCACGGCGCGCCGCCGCGCTTCGACACCGACCGGCGCGCGTTCTACAGTTCGTTCCGCGAGAAATTCGCCGCCCTGGCCGAACGCGGCGCGGTCGGCGCGGTGATCGTGTCCACCGACGACGAGGAACGGCGCCAGCCCTGGGCGCGCGGCGCCGAGAACTGGGCCCGACCCGGCATGCGCCTGCGCGACGCCGAGGGGCGACCGCTCGACACCTTTCCTCAACTGCAGGTGATCGCCCAAGTCAGCGCCGCCAGCGCCGGCGTCCTGCTCGACACCGGCGGCCGAAGCGCCGCGGGACTGTTCCGCGATGCGCGCGCGGGCAAGCTGCGCGGTTTCGAGCTGCCGGGCACGATCGAATTGTCGGCGCAGACCCGGATCGAGCCGGCCGAGTCGCGCAACGTGGTCGCGGTGCTGCCCGGCGCCGACGCTACGCTCAAGCGCGAGCACGTGCTGTTCAGCGCCCACCTCGACCATATCGGCATCGGCGCGCCGGTGCATGGCGACGCGATCTACAACGGTGCCCTCGACAATGCACTTGGCGTGGCGATCATGCTCGAAGCCGCGCAGCAGCTCGCGCGTTCGCCGACGCCGCCGAAACGCTCGCTGCTGTTCGTTGCGGTCACCGCCGAGGAAAAAGGCCTGCTCGGCGCCGAGTGGTACGCGCGGCACCCGACCGTGCCGCGCGATTCGCTGGTCGCCAACGTCAACATGGACATGCCGGTGTTGCTGGTGCCGACCCGCGACGTGGTGCCGATCGGGGTCGAGCACTCCAGCCTGCAGGCGGTGCTCGACCAGGCCGCGGCCGAGGTCGGGGTGAGCCTGTCGCCCGACCCCGCGCCGCAGGAAAGCGTCTTCGTCCGCAGCGACCAGTTCGCCTTCATCCGCGCCGGCGTGCCGGCGGTGTACCTGACCGGCGGCGTGCGAGCGCAGCAGTCGGGCGTCGATGCCGGCAAGCACCAGCGCGATTTCCTGCGCGAGCGCTATCACCAGCCCGGCGACGACGCGAGCCAACCGATCCAGTACGCCGACGCCGCGCGTCTGGCCCGGCTCAACGCGCGCATCGGCCAGTCGATCGCCGACGCACCGCAACGGCCGCGCTGGAACGCCGGCGATTTCTTCGGCCAGCGCTTCGGCACTCTCGACGCATCGCCCACTGCGGTCGGCGGCGACGCCGGGCCGCGCTGAGTCGCCGAGCGCCGCAGGCCGCGTGGCTATACTGCGGCGATGAGCGACGTCGCGATGAAAACGCTGGGCCTGCTCGGCGGCATGAGCTGGGAATCGACCCTGCCGTATTACCGGTTGATCAACGAGACCGTGCGCGAACGCCTCGGTGGGCTGCATTCGGCCAAGCTGCTGTTGTACAGCGTCGATTTCGCCGAGGTCGAGCGCCTGCAGCATGCCGGCGACTGGGATGCGGCCGGCGTGCTGCTCGGCCAGGCCGCGCGCTGCTTGCGCGACGGCGGCGCGCACTTGCTGGTGATCTGCACCAACACCATGCACAAAGTCGCCGATGCGGTCGAGGCCGCCTCCGGCCTGCCCCTGCTGCATATCGCCGACCCTACCGGCGCGGCGATCCGCGCCGCCGGCCTGGGCCGGATCGGCCTGCTCGGCACGCGCTTCACCATGGAGCAGGACTTCTACCGGCAGCGATTGATCGAGCGCCACGGGCTCGAGGTGATCGTGCCCGACGCGGCCGGCCGCGATCTGGTCCACCGGGTCATTTACGAAGAGCTGTGCCTGGGGCGGATTCGCGACGCGTCGCGCCAGGCCTATCGCGAGGTCATCGCCGGCCTGGTGGCGCGCGGCGCTCAGGGCGTGATCCTGGGCTGCACCGAAATCAGTCTGTTGATCGGCGCCGGCGATGTCGAGACCGCTTTGTTCGACACCACCGCCCTGCATGCGCGCGCGGCGGCACTGGCCGCGATCGATGGCGCCTGAAGCAAGCGCCGCACGTACCCGCACTCGCGGGCCAGCGGCGTCGCTGGTCAGCGATGCGATCCGCGGCGACACTCACCGACAACCGATTCCGCGGAGCGCCCCATGAACGACGATCGTCCGAACCCCGGCTGGTGGAGCCGCAACTGGAAGTGGGCGGTGCCGAGCGGTTGCCTGACCCTAGTCCTGCTCGCCGGACTGCTGCTGGTCGGCGTCATCGGCCTGGGCATCAAGGGCCTGTCGGGCGTGATGAAAGCCAGCGAACCGTATCGGCATGCCATCGTCCTGGCCGAGGGCAACGCCGAAGTCGTGGCCGCGCTCGGCACGCCGCTGCGCACCGGCAGCATGATCCAGGGCACGCTCACCACCGAGAACGCGAACGGCCGTGCCGACCTGTCGGTGCCGCTGACCGGCCCCAAGGGCGAGGCGACGCTCTACATCAAGGGCGAACGCGAGGCCGACCGCTGGACCTATTCGCTGCTGGAAGTGGCGATCCAGGGCAGCGGCCAGCGCATCGACCTGCTCGACGAGCAAGCGGCGCCGCGCGAACCGACTACACCCGCCACCCCCGCCGAGCCGCCGCGCAGCGAGCCTCAGGGCGATCCCGACCCCGAAGCCGCGCCCGGCGACAACGCCGAACGGGTCAACGCGGCGGCAGCGGCAGGCCGCGGAAGGACTTGACCGTACGCAGCACCAGGCTGGAATTGATGTCCGCGCCGCCGGCCTGGTTGAGCAGGCGGTCGAGCAGGAAGCGCGACAGATGCTCGAGGTCGCGCACGACGATCTGCAGCAGATAGTCCATGTCGCCGGTCAGCGCGTAACAGGCCACCACCTCGTCCCAGGTTTCGACGAACTCGGCGAAGGCGGCGACCGCCTCGCTGTCGTGGCGGCCCAGGCGCACCCGCACGAAGGCCTGCAGGCCCAGGCCGAGGCGTTCCGGGTCGACCTCGGCGCGGTATCCGGAGATCACCCCTTCGCGCTCCAGCCGCTGGACCCGGCGCAGGCAGGCCGAGGCCGACAGATGCACGCGGTCGGCCAGCTCGGCATTGGTCAGGCGGCCGTCGCGCTGCAGCTCGGCGAGCAAGACGATGTCGGTACGGTCGAGTTCTACGGTGGCCACATTCAGCGCCCATGGTAGTCATTACGCAATAATCTTGCGCCAATCAGCCATCTGCGCGCAATAACGCAAGCCTATTGCGCCGAAGCGCGGTTAAAGTCGTCTGGTCCCCGACTGTCCGGGACGTTCCAGGAGTCTCACGGCCATGACCCCCGCCACCCCGCAGCGCGTCGAACACCAGCTCACCGACAAGGGCTACGTGCCGGTCTATACGACTGCCGTGATCGAGCAGCCGTGGGCGTCGTACTCGAGCCAGGACCATGCGGTGTGGGCGCAGTTGTTCGAGCGCCAGCAGCAGGTGCTGGTCGGCCGGGCCAGCGACGAGTTCCTGACCGCGCAGCGGGCCATGCACATGACCCCGCACCAGATCCCGAAGTTCGACGATCTCAATCGCGTGCTGCGCGCGCACACCGGCTGGGAGCTGATCGGCGTCGAAGGCCTGCTGCCGGAACTGACCTTCTTCGACCACCTCGCCAACCGCCGTTTCCCGGTGACCTGGTGGATCCGCAAGCCCGAGCAGATCGATTACCTCGCCGAGCCGGACCTGTTCCACGACCTGTTCGGCCACGTGCCGCTGCTGATGAACCCGGTGTTCGCCGATTACATGGAGGCTTACGGCCGCGGCGGCGTCAAAGCGCACGGGATCAACCCCGAGGCGCTGGTCCACCTGACCCGCCTGTACTGGTACACCGTGGAATTCGGCCTGATCAAGCAGGCCGACGGCCTGCGCATCTACGGCAGCGGCATCGTCTCGTCGAAGAGCGAATCGATCCACTGCCTGGAATCGGACGCCCCGAACCGGATCGGCTTCGACCTGGAGCGGATCATGCGCACCCGCTACCGCATCGACACCTATCAGAAGACCTATTTCGTTATCGACAGCTTCGAACAGCTGATGCGTGCGACCGAACCGGACTTCACCCCGATCTATGATCGCCTCGCCACCCAGGACTCGGTCCCGGCCGGCGACGTCCTCGCCACCGATACCGTGTTCCATCGCGGTACCGGCGAGGGTTGGCTGACGGATGGGGACGTCTGAGCGGCACGACCGGACGGCTAGACACCGCAACGCCGTCGTCGATGATCGAGGCCGGACTATCGCAGGGTAGGAGCGACGAAGGGACGCGCAGAGATGACATGGCCATCTTCGTTCGTCGACGCGGCGTGCTCTCGCCAAGTTAGGAGCGGCGCAAGCCGCGACATCGCTGTGGCGGTCTTGCGGCGTCTCGATCAGAAAGATGTAGGTCAAGATCAAGATCAAACCCAAAGCTTCCGCCACTAAAGCGGCGGGTTACTTTCTTTTGTCTAAAGCAAAGGTAACCAAAGAAGTTGCTTTTCTTTGAACACAGGCCCGCACGATCGTTGCTTCCGCGGTGATTTTTCATACGGGACATCCTTGTCCCGATGAAAAACGGCTTGCATCCATGCAGGCCGCCCTCCGGGTCTTCGATTGCCTTCGCGAGTGCGCGGCGGCGCAAACCGAAAGCCGCAATCACAGCTACGCCTATGATTAGCGAATACCGGTGCGACGCCGTCATCCCCTGTAGGAGCGACGTAAGTCGCGACCGCAACCTTTCGACATCGCGCCGATACCGGCCGAGGCCGGTCAGGGTAGGCGCGGCGCAAGCCGCGACATCGCTGCGACGGTCTCGCGACGCATTACTCGTTGACGAAGATCAAGATCAAATCCACGACCCGCATCCCTGCGGGCCGCCCTACGGGTCTTCACTTGACCGGCAAAGCGGCAAAGCGGCAAAGCGGCAAAGCAAATCAAAACACGGCGATGGCACCGACAACGGTGATATGGCGTCGCGGCTGCTCCTGGGTAGGAGCGGCGCGAGCCGCGACCGCGTCATGACGGCGACGGCGCAGCGATCTGGGGGTTGCGTCGTCACGACTTATGTCACGCCTACAGGATGGCGGCGTCGCACCTGCACCTGGTTATTGGCCATGCCTTTCGTTTTGGCTTTGCGCCGCCGCGCACTCGCGAAGGCCATCGAAGACCCGAAGGGCGGCCCGTAGGGACGCGGGCCGTTTTTCGTCGGGACAGGGATGGCGTATGTAGATCCCTGCGTCGGCACCGCTCGTGCGGGCTCTTGATTCAGTACAGAGCAACTTCTTTGGTTACCTTTCTTTTGTTGCTTTAGACAAAAGAAAGTAACCGACGCTTTAGTGGCGGAAGCTTTGGGTTTGATCTTGATCTAGTAGACGAGAGAGAGGCGCCGCAAGACCGCCGCAGCAATGTCGCGACTTGCGCCGCTCCTACCCTGGCGAAAGCACCTCGCCTTCTACGAATGCCGATGGCCTCGTTATCTCTGCGCGTTCCGTGGTCGCGACTCACGTCGCTCCTACAGGGATGCCGACTTCGCACGCGTATCCGTCGATCAAGGCTGTAACTGCGGCTGTGGCTTTCATTTAGGCTTTACGCCGCGCACTAGCGAAGGCTAAAGAAGACCCGGAGGGCGGCCCGTAGGGACGCGGGCCGTTTTTCGTCGGGACAGGGATGCCCGTATGTAGATCCCTGCGTCGGCACCGCTCGTGCGGGCTCTTGATTCAATACAGAGCAACTTCTTTGGTTACTTTTCTTTTGTTGCTTTAGACAAAAGAAAGTAACCCGCCGCTTTAGTGGCGGAAGCTTTGGGTTTGATCATGATCTTGCTTCAGAAAGGTGCCGCAAGACCATAACGGCGATGTCACGGCTTGCACCGCTCCTACCCTGGCGAGAACATGCCGCGTCGACGAACGAAGACGGCCATGTCATCTCTGCGCGTCCCGCGGTCGCGACTCACGTCGCTCCTGCAGGGGCCCAGGCGAAGCTCGCTGATTCGATGCATGGCCTCGTCACTGTATTCGCCGCACGACCCGCAGGGCGCAGGCATATATGTGAATCCCTAATTCAAAATCCCCAATCCCGCCCTCAAATCACCCGCAAGGTGATCGCCTTCAGCACCGCACGGGTGCGGTCGCGGGTGTCGAGTTTTTCCAGGATCACCGAGACGTAGTTCTTGACCGTGCCTTCGGCCAGGAACATCGCGCGGGCGATCTCCTTGTTGGAGTAACCGCCGGCCATCAGCCGCAATACGGACACCTCGCGCTCGGTGAACAAGGCGCGCGGGGCGTCGTCGGCGTGGTAGCGGTAACGCGCGCGGACCGGTTCGGTGCTGACCGGCTGCAACAGCACTTCGCCGGCGGCGACGCGCACGATCGCCTCGCGCAGGTCTTCCGGGGCCGCGTCCTTGAGCAGGAACCCCTGCGCGCCGGCTTCGGTCGCGCGCAGCAGCAGTTCGCTGTCGTCGAAGGTGGTCAGCAGCAGCACCGGGGTGCGGTCGCCGCGTGCGCGCAGGCGCAGCAGGGCGTCGATGCCGTCGAGGCCGGGCATGCGGATGTCGCTGAGGATCACGTCGACCGGGGTGTCGGCGAGACGGTCGAGCAAGGCCTGGCCGTCGTCGGCCTCGAAGGCAATGCGCAGGCCCAGCCGTTCGAGCAAGGCGCGCAGGCCGGCGCGCACCAGCATCTGGTCGTCGGCGAGGCCGATGCGCAGGGGTTCGCTCATCCCGGCAGCCTCGCCTCGATCCGCATCGCGCCGCGCTCGTTGCGGGCGAAGCTCAGGTTGCCGCCGGCCGCGGCGATGCGCTCGCGCATGCCGGCCAGGCCGTTGCCTTCGCGCAATGCGCCGCGCAGGCGGCCGTCGTCTTCGACCCGGACCTGCAGGTGACCGCCGTCGCGATGAATCGAGACGTGTACTCGTTCGGCATCGGCGTGGCGGGCGCTGTTGGTCAGCGCTTCCTGGACCAGGCGCAGTAAAGTCTCGGCGAGCGCCGGGTCGGTCAGGTGGATGCGTTCGTCGATGTCCAGTTCCAGGGCCGGCCGCGGCATCGGCGCGGCGAGCGCGCGCAAGGCGGTGGCGAGGTCGAGGCCGCGCGAATCGCGCAGCGCCTGCACCACGTCGCGGATATCGCCGAGCAATTCGCCGGCCAGCCGCTGCGCCAACTGCACCTCGTCGCGTTGGCCGAGGCCGGGATCGGCGGCGAGCGCGCGCAGGTTCAACATCATCGCGGTGAGCTTGTGCCCGGCGACATCGTGCAGCTCGCGCGCCACGCGCAGGCGTTCGGCGTCGCGCGCGCTGTCGGCGAGCAGCGCGCGGGTGGCGAGCAGGTCGGCATTGACCAGGGCGAGCTGATCGCGGGTGTGTTCGGCGCTGCGCGCGTAATGGGCGACCATCGCCGCGAAGCCTTCGAAGCCGGCGAAGATCAGGGTCACCACCAGCGGCGCGCTGTGCCCGGTGACGCGCATGATCAGGTACAGCGCCAGGTTCAGCAGCAGGGCCAGGATCAACACCGGCCGCGGCGGATAGACCAGGGCCAGGTGGGCGATCAGCACCACCAGCAACGCCGGCGAAGTGCCGCCCTTCGGCGCCAGCCAGCACACGGCGAGCGCGCACACCGTTTCGACCACGAACAGCGCCAGCTTCCAGCGCGGCCGCGAGGGCGGCACCAGATCGCTGGCGAGAAAACTCAGCAGGAAACCGATCATCGCCGCCCACTGCGCGAGTTGGTCGCGGGCGCCGTCGTGGCGCAACGACAGCGCCACCGCCAGCCAGGTCAGCACGGCGGGCAGGTTGATGGCTTGGAAGATCACGCGCAGGGCGGCGGGCATGCCGGGATGCTGCGCGTGGGCGCCGGCGGTGGCAATGGCCGCGACGCAGAAAGTGACTTCCGGCAGGGTGAAGTCCTGACTGTCGGGCCCTGCCGCCGCGACCGGGTGCGACCACCATGGCCGCACCCGGTAACCGCGCCGGACGCGAGGAGACGCCGTCATGACATCGGCTTACGAATGGATCAAATACCTGCACATCGCGATCGGCTGCGTGGCGCTGGCCGGCTTCTGGAGCGCGGGTCTGGCCCGCAAGGGCAGCCCGCTGCACCGGCGCGCCGGCCAGGCCTTCCTGCTCGCGATGACCGGCATTCTCGTCACCGGCGTGCCGATGGCCTGGCACAAGTGGCAGGACGGCCATCCGGTGACCGCGGCCTTCCTCGGCTACCTGTTGGTGATCACCGCCACCGGCGTGTGGACCAGCTGGCGGGCGGTACGCGACAAGCGCGACGTGGTGCACTACACGGGCCCGGTCTACGTCGCCCTGGCCGTGTTGTCGTTGCTGTCGGGCGCCGCCATCCTCGCGCTCGGCCTGAAGGTCGGCGCACCGCTGCTGAGCGGGTTCTCCAGCATCGGCTTGTTCGTCGGCGCCGACCTGCTGCACAAGCGCTGGCGCCGCGACCGGTTGGCCCAGCGGCCGCGCTGGTGGCTGATCGAGCACTACACCGCGATGCTCGGCAACGGCATCGCCACCCATGTCGCCTTTCTCGGCATCGGCCTGCCGCGCCTGCTGCCGGCGATCGACGGCGCGGCCCTGCATTACGCGGCCTGGTTCGGCCCGCTGATCGTTGCGGTAGGCGCCAAGCTGTGGTTCGACCGGCGCTGGAAGCCCGCCGCAGCGCCGACGAACGCGGTCCGCGCCAGCGCATGACGCATCGCCGCGGGCGACCGATCACAACGCACGGCCAAAAGAAAGTGGCGACGGTTGAGCCGGTTCCGGCCGACGGCTTGCAACCTGCAGGGCGAACGGCGCATCTCAGCATCACTCTTACCGAAACGGCGACGCTCATGAACCGATCCGCCCTGTACCGCCACGCCCTGCCGATCGCATTGTTGGTGAGCGGCGGCGCCCTCGCCGCCGAATCCGCGGTGCAGGCCGCCAAGCCCGCCGCCGATCCGGCCGTGGCGCAAGCGCAGTGCCACACCGGCGCCTATCGCCTCGACGACGATCGCGTGGTCGATGTCGCCCGCACCAGCGCCGCCGGTGTGCTGCGCTGGCGCCTGCTCGACGGCAGCACCGGCAAGCTGGTGCACAAGGACGGCGCCTGGACCAGCACCCGCGGCTGGACCGACCAGGCCGACGGCGTGGCGGTTTCGTTCGGCGATTGCGCCGAGGGCCGCATCCGTTATGACGGCCATGACGGCCGCAAGCTGAAGTTCGACGTCACCGAGACCCGTTTCCAGGGCAATGGCGTCGAACTGCGCGGCCGCCTGGTGCTGCCGCCCGGCGAGGGCCCGGTGCCGCTGGTGGTGCTGGTGCACGGCTCGGAGAACTACTCCGGCGTCGACCTGTATCACCTGCAGAACCTGTTCCCGGCCAACGGCGTCGGCGTGTTCGTCTACGACAAGCGCGGCACCGGCGGTTCCACCGGCAAGTAC
Source organism: Lysobacter sp. 1R34A (assembly GCF_051217035.1). NCBI lineage: Bacteria > Pseudomonadati > Pseudomonadota > Gammaproteobacteria > Lysobacterales > Lysobacteraceae > Lysobacter > Lysobacter sp. 1R34A. Next base: position 14,258 of record NZ_JBPKJP010000043.1, on the reverse strand, counting down.
AACCAGAACTTCTACCAGCTCTCCGACGACGCCGCGGCGGCGTTGCGCGAGGCCAAGCGCCTGGCCGGGCCGCGCGCCGGCCGCACCGGCTTCCACGGCGGCAGCCAGGGCGGCTGGGTCGCGCCGCTGGCGGCGAGCAAGGAGCCGCAGGCCGAGTTCGTCGTGGTCGGTTTCGGCCTCGCCGACGGCGTGCTGGCCGAAGACCGCGACCAGGTCGCGATGGACCTGCGCGCGGCCGGCTTCGGCGATGCGCCGACCCTGGCCAAGGCGCGCGAAGTCTCCGACGCGACCGGCCTGATCGCCTCCAGCGACGGCCAGCGCGGCTGGCAGGAACTCGACGCGCTGCGTGCCAAGTACGCGGCGCAGCCGTGGTGGAAGGCGCTCAAGGGCGAGTACACCGGCCAGGTGATCAACAGCACCCGGGCCGAGGTGCTGGCCGAGCTGGCCAAGCAGGACGTCGACCTGAGCTGGGACTACGACCCGATGCCGGTGCTGCGCAGCCTGCCGGCGCCGCAGTTGTGGATCCTGGGCGGCTCCGACCTCGAGGCGCCGTCGGACGAAACCCAGAAGCGCCTGGTCGGACTGGCCGGCGAAGGCCGCCCCATCACCACCGTGCTGTTCCCGCAGTCGGACCACGGCATGCTCGATTTCGAAATCGACGCCAAGGGCGAACGCCGGCACACCCGCGTCGCCGAAGGCTACTTTGCGATGCAACTGGACTGGATCAAGCGCGGCAAACTCGATGGCCAGCCTTACGGCCGGTCGAAGGTGCTGGCCGAGGCGAAGTGAGGGTGGCTGCTTTTTGCGGAATGGTGGCGGGTGGTCGTCGAGCCTTTCACGGCCCGACTTCGCACAAGCGTCATCCCCGCGAAGGCGGAGCAACGGATGGCAGAGACTACAAAGTCATGTCGCGGTAGAACCCTGGGTTCCCGCCTACGCGGGAACGACGGTAGGTAGGGTTTCCCGCGGCTCGCAGTCGTCTTCCCCGCAAAGGGCTGAGGGCGAAGAACTCCAGCCCGGTCGTCGATTCAATCGTTCTCGGTCGCGACGCACACGCAGTTATCTTTAGCCCGTTGCCCAGTCTTTGAGCCGCTTTGCCGCTTTGCCGGTCAAATAAAGACCCGGAGGGCGGCCCGCAGGGAGGCGGGCCGTGCGCAAGCAGGCCATGGATGGCCTGTCTGGAGCATCCCTGCGTCGGCTTCGATCGTGCGGGCTGGTGCCCTTGCAAGAAGAAGCACTATTTCTTTGGTGACTTTCTTTTGTTGCTTTGGACGAGAAAGTTACCCGCACCCTTTAGGGAGCGGAAGCTTTGCTTTTGTCGTGGCTTCAATGCCCCGGCGGCAAGAAACGCCGCAACTGGAGGCGGCGCGGTCGCGACTTGCGTCGCTCCTACCCCGCGAGAGTTGACGGCTTCGACCGATAGCCCCCGCGTTGCGGCCTCTGCGCGTACCGCGTCGCGGCTTACGCCGCTCCTACAGCGGGAACTACGGCCGGCAACGCCGCGACGTCGAATGAGCGTGGTCCCACCCGTCGAACCCAAGCTGCGAACCGCATTGCAGTTCCATGTCCGCGCTCATGCCCGTTCGTCATGTCGACGTTCCACATGGTTCGCGCGCCTTTACGCAACGGTAACCGGCGTTTTACGCGCCGGCGCGGGCGATCCACTAGAACGGAAGCTCCTTGGGCATCGCCTCGCGACAGGAGCACTTCATGCGGATCACGATCGTCGGAGCGGGTTTCAGCGGTAGCGCGCTGGCCAGCGAACTGGCGCGGCAGGCAGGACCCGGCGTCGAGCTATGCCTGATCGGCATGGCCGACAGTTACAGCCGCGGCGTCGCCTATGGCGAAGCGCGTTCTGAGCATTTGCTCAACGTGCGCGCGAGCGAACTCGGCGCGACGCCCGACCAGCCCGGCGCCTTCGCCGACTGGCTCAACCTCAGCGATCGCGCGCGAATCAGCTACCTGCCTCGATTGGCCTACGGCGAATACCTGCATGCGCAACTGCAGACCGCGGTGGCCGGTAGCACCGCGGCGTTCAACCAGATTCGCCAGGAAGCGATCGCGGTCGAACGCGCCTCGGCCGGATTTCGCGTGCACCTGGCCGACGGCAGCGATTTCCTCAGCGACAAGGTCGTGCTCGCGGTCGGCGCCTTGCCGCCCCAGGCGCTGGCCGGGGTCGGACCGCGCCTGGCGATCCATCCGAGTTATCTCAACTGGCCGTGGCAGGACGGCGCCATCGATGCGATCGACCCGGATGCGCGGCTGTTGATCGTCGGCACCGGTTTGACGATGGCCGACGTGGTGACGACTTTGCAGCATCGCGGCCACCGCGGCCCGATCGTGGCGTTGTCGCGGCACGGGCTGCTGCCGCGCGCGCACGGCGAATACCCGCCGGCGGAGATCGCCTTGCCTCCGGCGGTACTGCAGGCGCTGCACACGCACGCGCCGCGCGAGCTGCTGCGCGCCCTGCGCACCCTGACGCCGGTGGTCGACGACTGGCGCAGCCTGATCGATGCACTGCGGCCGCACCTGCAGACGTTCTGGCGCGGCGTGCCGCTGGCGCAGCGCGCGAGTTTCCTGCGCCACTTGCGTTCGTATTGGGAAGCGGTGCGCCACCGCATCGCGCCGCAACTGGCCGAGCAGTTGCAAGCCTTGCGCGACAATGGCCAGCTGCAAGTACGCGCCGGCCGCCTGCTGCGCGCTCGGCGCGGCGACGATGCGGTCGAAGTCCTGATCCGCGAACGTGGCGGCACCGCCCTGCACAGCGAGCGCTACGACGTATTGATCCGCGCGACCGGCCTCGACACCGACGTCGAACGCACCACCCATCCGCTGGTCGCGCATCTGCGCGAGTCGGGGCTGGTAGCGGCCGATCCGCTGGGCTTGGGCTTGAAGGTGTCGGACCGGTTCGAGGTGCTCGACGCCAAGGGCGGCGCAGTGCGCGGCCTGTACGCGATCGGCCCCCTGCTGCGCGCGCAGCTGTGGGAAATCACCGCGGTGCCGGAGCTGCGCACTGCGGCGAGAGAGTTGGCCGGGCAGTTGCTCGCTACTACGGTTGCGGCACGCGCCGCGGGTGCGCAGCGATTGGCGGTTGCCGGATGAGTCGTTGCGGCGGCGCTTCAGGGTAGGAGTGGCGTCCTGCAAGCTTTACGTCGCGAGTCGCGACGGCCTGCGGCCCATTCTTGGCGCAACGCTATTGCCGTTGCCGTTGCCGTTGCCGTTGCCGTTGCCGTTGCCGTTGCCGTTGCCGTTGCCGAGATTTTGATTTGTCTTGCTTTGCCGCTTTGCCGCTTTGCCGGTCAAAAGCAGACCCGGAGTGCGGCCCGCGGGGACGCGGGCCGTGCGCAAGCAGGCCAGGGATGGCCTGTCTGGAGCATCCCTGCGTCGGCATCGATCGTGCGGGCTTGTACCCTTGCAGGGAGAGCACTTTTCTTTGGTGACTTTCTTTTTTTGCTTTGGACGAGAAAGTTACCCGCACCCTTTAGGGGCGGAAGCTTTGCTCTTGATGTTGCTTCACCGCCTCACGGCTGGTGACGCCGCGACCGAAGACGGCGCGGTCGCGACTTACGTCGCTCCTACAGGGGCTGCGGCTAGGAGCGCCGCGAGGTCGTGACGCCGCAGTCGCGGCTTGCGCCGCCCCTACCCAGAGCTGCCGCATCGGCATGTCGCTACGGCCCCTGCTCCCTGTAGGAGCGACGTAAGTCGCGACAAGGGACGCGCAGAATAATAAAGCCATAGTCATTGATCGAAGCGGCGTGCCGTCGCCGGGTAGGAGCGGCGCAAGCCACGACATCGCTGCGATGGTCTTGCGGCGCACAATTCAATAAAGATCAAGATCAAACCCAAAGCTTCCGCCACTAAAGCGGCGGGTTACTTTCTTTTGTCTAAAGCAACAAAAGAAAGGTAACCAAAGAAGTTGCTTTTCTTTGAATCAAGGGCCCGCACGAACGATGCCGACGCGGTGATTTTTCATACGGGACATCCCTGTCCCGATGAAAAACGGCCCGCATCCGTGCGGGCCGCCCTCCGGGTCTTCGATTGCCTTCGCGAGGTCTATGCGTCGCCGAGCTCAACAAGCCAAAAGCAGGCGGCCTCCTACTTGATCAGGCCAGCCCCACAAGGGCCGGGAAAACTTTTCGCCCCAAGATGTCACACGGCGACCCGGTGAATCGTCGAACCGGTATAAGCCCCTCATTCCTCACCGGAGAACGCCCCATGAGCAATACCGCCCCGATCAAGTACGAACGCGAGATTCCCGAGATTCTGTCCCAGCTCGGCCAGGTCGAGGCCGCTGTCTCGGCCCTGGGCCTGGAGCGGCCGATCTATCATTTGATCAAGCTGCGCGCGTCGCAGATCAATGGCTGCGCCTTCTGCGTCAAGATGCATCTGCGCGAGGCCCGCGCCGACGGCGAGAGCAACGACCGCCTCGACCGCCTGGTCGTGTGGCGCCATGTCGGCGACTTCAGCGCCGCCGAGCGCGCCGCCCTGGCCTGGACCGAAGCGCTGACCACGCTGGACGAGCGCACCGATTACGGCGCGCTGCGCGAGGCCCTGCGCGAGCACTACAGCGACCCGCTGATCGGCGCGCTCAGCGCGGCGGTGGCGATGATCAACCTGTGGAACCGGCTGCAGGTATCCAGGCACTGAGCGGTCGCTCCGATACGCTTGTGCAGGAACCGTCATTTCGCGCGAGTTGCCCGCTTGGCGTCACTGCCCTTCGGGCTGCTTCTCGACCTTCCCCAAGCGGTCGGCGATCAGTTCCGCATAATGCCTGCCGTCCATTTGATCGCTTCGACCACGGAGGGTGGGCGGCGAAGGAAAGCGCTCTAGCCCCCCTCCCGCTTGCGGGAGAGGTTTGGGGTGAGGGCCGCGCGCCTACATACTCACCCGCCCAACGTCCCACGACGCACGCGCGCACCGCCCGCGCTTAGAACCGAGCCATGAACGCTTCCGACGACTCCCAACTGTTCGCGCAATCGGCGCCGATGCTGATCGGCCTGGCTTACCGCATCCTCGGCTCGCGCGCCGACGCCGAAGACGCGGTCCAGGACACCTTTCTGAAGTGGCAGGCGACCGATCGCGGCGCGATCGACAACCCGGGCGCCTGGCTGACCACCGCCTGCACGCGCCGCTGCATCGACCTGCTGCGCTCGGCCCACCGCACCCGTGTCGACTACGTCGGCTCATGGCTGCCCGAACCGATCCAGACCGCCGCGACCGAGCGTCCCGACGAGCAGCTGTCGCTGGCCTCGTCGCTGTCGACCGCGTTCCTGCTGCTGCTCGAACGGCTGACCCCGAAGGAGCGCGCAGCGTATCTGCTGCACGAGATCTTCGAGCAGTCCTACGCCGACGTCGCCCGCACCCTGGAGATCGAGGAAGCCGCCTGCCGCAAGCTGGTCCAGCGCGCGCGCGCCAACGTCGAACAGGAAAAGGTCCGCCACGTGACCCCGGCCGAGCAACAGGACCAGCTCTTGGCCGCGTTCGAGACCGCATTGACTGAGGGCCGCACCGCGCCGCTGGCCGCCCTGCTGTCCGAGCAGATCGCCCTGCGCGCCGACGGCGGCGGCAAGGTGACCGCCGTCGCCGAGGCCCTGCATGGCCGCGACGCGGTGCTGGGTTTCATCGAAAGCGTGCTGCACCCGGCCTGCCGCAACGATCGCTGGACCTTCGTCGACCTCAACGGTTCGCGCGGCGTGATCCTCGAACGCGACGGCCGCATCGAAGCCGCGGTGAGTTTCGGCTACGACGAGAACGACCGCCTGCGCGACATCTTCATCATGCGTAACCCGGACAAGTTGGCGCGGCTGGAAGCGGTGAGGATTCGTTGAGTGGTTCGGGGCTTGGGCTTCGGCGTGGGGATTCGGGATTCGGGATTCGGGATTCGGGATTCGGGACTCGGGACTCGGGACTCGGGACTCGGGACTCGGGACTCGGGACTCGGGACTCGGGATCGGAGAGTAAAACCGTGCGCTTATACCCTTATCCCGAGTCCGTCGCCGCCGCCCCCACCGAGCACAGGTAGGCATCGAGACCGCGCTCGCGAGTGTCGACGAAGCTTTCGCCGGTGGCGGCGTACTCGACGATGCGGTCGGGGCGGAAGCTGCGGAAGTCGGTGCGCAGGCGACACCAGGCGCCCAGGGTCCAGCTGCCGCCCCAGAACGACAGGCACAGCGGTTCGATGTCGCGCGCGCTCGCACGCGCTTCGCCGTCGCGATAGACCAGGCGCAGCACGCGTCGTTCGAGCACCGCGCCGTGCAGAGCGTCGATCAGGCCGCTGGCTTCGATGCGGTTGTCGAGCTGCGGGGCGAAGATGCGGGTGCGGGCGCTGCGCGCGCGCAATTCCGGCGGCAGCACCGCTTCGATCTTGAGCAGGGCCGCGGTCGCGCCGCGGCCCAAACGCTCGCCGCCGAAGGCGCGCACGAACCGCGTGCCGACCACCAGGGCTTCGAGCTCGTCGGGATTGAACATCAGCGGGGGGATGTCCGCGCCCTTGCGCAGCAGATAGCCGACTCCGGCCTCGCCCTCGATCGGCACGCCGGAGCGCTGCAGGTCGGCGACATCGCGGTAGACCGTGCGCAGCGACACCTCCAGGGTCTGCGCCAGCTGCTGGGCGGTGATCGCATGGCGGCGTCCGCGCAGGGCATGGATCAGCAGGAACAGGCGGTCGGCGCGGCGCATCCGGCATGATCCCGCGCCGCCGCGCCGGGCTCAAGCGGCCGCATGGGACCCGGACCGCGAGCGCCGATACTCATGCCCGCAGTTCCGAACGCGCGGTCGGCGCCAGGCGCAGCAGCTGCGGCGCCTGCTTGAGGTCGCCGAGCATGGCGTCGGCCAGCAGCGCGCGCCAACGCGGATCGCTGTCCAGGGCGGCGAAGTGGGCACGCTGCGCGGCTTCGTCGGGATACCGGGCGAACCAGACCAGCACCGCCTCGCGCTCGCGCACCGGCAGGCGCGGGTAGCCGTTCGGCGACGGGTCGGTCGCATAGGTCGCCAGCAGTTCGGCGCCGGCGCCGAGCCAGGGCGCGAAACGCTGCTCGAACAATGCGGCGAAACCATCCTCGGCCGGCGCGTTCAGCTCGCAGATCCCGATCGCGACCACGCCCTCGCCGCTCGCGGCGCTTCCGACTGACGCGCGCGCGCTCGGCGCGGCCGCGAAGCCCGAGCCCGGCCACGCCGGCCTCAGCATCAGCACGTCGTCGTTGTCGAGCAGGGTCGCGTTGGCGGCCTTGCGGTGCCGCTTCCAGATCGGTCCGCCGTAGAAGGCGTCGAGCGAGGCCGCGCGCAAGGCGTGATTGGGAAACCCGCGCACCCAGGTGTAGCGGTCGGCATGGTCGAGGTCGCGGAACTGCGCGATCACGTGCATGCCCACCGCTTCCTGCGGCTCGATGAATTCGCGCTCGAACAGATCGATCAGTTCGTCGCGGCGGCCCGGCTGCATGCGGTACTGGCGCAGTTCGATCACCGCATCCTCGTGCAGCAGGCGGCCGTGTTCGTCGCTGCGGTGCATCCACATATGCCAGTTGGTTTCCCAGCTGACGCCGCCGTCGGGCGAGAATTCCTGGTGCCAGTGCGCGGTGTTGGCGCTGATGGCGTTCCATACGAACTTGGCCAGTACCGGCCGGCCCTCGTGTTCGAGTTCGCCGTGGAACACGCCGACCCCGTTGTCGTAGCCGCCGACCACCGGCGGCTCGAGCACGCCGTCGTGGCTGCCGGCCCAATAGATGCTCCATTGCCGGCGCTCGAGGTTGAACAGGCGCAGGGTCATGCCCTGGAAGCCGTCCTCGGCGCCGGGGCGGCCCCAGTCGGAGACGAAGGCATCGACATTGCCCAGGCCGCCGAGCACCGGTGCGCAGGTCTGGACGGCCGGGAAGATTTCCCAGTCTTCGGACCCGACCAGGCGCTGGCGCAGGCGTTCGTTGTGCACCTGCCAACGGCCGTGCAGAAAATCGAAATCATGGCGGCCGTCGGCCGCAGTGGTGTCGTTCATCGCGTCGCTCCTCGCATGCGGGCTCAAGCCTGCCGCGTCATCCACATGATCCAGTTGGTTTCCCAGCTGCGGCCGCCGTCGGCCGACAAGGCCTGCTCCCAGCGCACGCTGTCGGCGGTGATCTCCGACCAGGTCGCGCGCGAAGGCAGCATCCGCCCTTCGTGCGCTTCCAGCCCGTGGAACACGCCGATGCCGTCGCGGAAGCCGCCGCTGAGCGGCGCTTCGAGCACGCCGTCGCGATCGCTGGCCCAGTACACCTGCCACAGCTTCGTCGCCGGTTGATACAGGCGCAGGGCGAAGCCTTCGATGCCGCCGCCCCAGGCGGTGAGGTAGCGGTCGACGCTGCCGAGACCGCCGAGCACCGGCCGGCATTCGTCGGTGGCGTCGAATTCGATCCAGTCGTCGCTGCCGGCCAGGCGCTTGGCCAGACGGCGGTTCCTGACCTGCCAACGACCGTGATAGAAGTCGAAATCGTGGCGGCCGTCGCGATCGGGCGCGGTCGGGCCGCCGCCGGCCGGGGCCGCCGCGGTCGCGGCGAACGGCGCCGCCTGCAGGACCGAGCTCATCGCTGCGAGCTGCGCGCTCGCCCCCACCTGCAGGATCAATCGTCGTTGCCGGTCCATCTCGCGCTTCCCCCGTGGCCGCGTCGGGCCAGGCCGTGCCGATCGCACGCCGCCACTGTGCGCGGGGGCTGCTGCCAGCCTGCTGTCAGCAGGGCGCAGCGGGAGGGCGAAAGCGAAAGCACGGGCAATAGAGAAGCAAGGCAAGGCGCCCCTGCCCCTCTTCGACGAAAGGGGGCCGGGGAGATTTGCCGTCGTTGTCGCCCTCGCCGCCGTCGCTCCGATTCCCGGCCTCACCGGAGCTCAAGCCGCCGGCGCCACCGGGAACAGCACCCGCACTTCGAAGCCGCGGCCTGGGCCGCGCGGGTCGTCGGCGCCGCGCTCCAGGCCTTCGCCGCATTCGATGCGGGCGCCATGGGTCTGGGCGATGCGGGCGACCAGCGACAGGCCGATGCCGCTGCCGCCGTCCGGGCTGCCGGGCGCGCGGTAGAAGCGGTCGAAGATGCGTTGGCAGTCGTCGACCGCGACGCCGGGGCCGTTGTCGGCGACGCACAGCGCAACCGCGCCGTCGCCTTCGGCATGGCAGGACACCGCGACGGTACCGTCGGCGCCGGCATGGCGTACCGCGTTGTCGATCAGGTTGCGCAGCAGGATGCCGAGCTGGTCGACGTCGCCGAGCAAACGGGTCGGTTCGGCGCGCAGGGTGATGCGCTGGCGGCGTTCGCGGGCGAGCGTCTCGAAGTCGCGGATCACCAGCACGATCAAGTCGGACAGGTCCAGCGGCGCCAGCCGCACCGATTCTTCGCCGGCATCGAGCCGGGCCAGGTCCAGCAACTGTTCGGACAGGCGTGCGCTGCGTTGCACGCCGGCGCGCAAGCGCAGCAAGGCGGCGTTCTTTTCTTCCAGGGTGTCGGCGCGCAGGGCCAGTTCGGCATGGGTGCTGAGCACCGCCAGCGGCGTGCGCAATTCGTGGGCGGCGTCGGCGATGAACCGGCGCTCGTGCTGGACCGCGGTATCGACGCGTTCGAGCTGGCTGTTGAAGGCGTCGACCAGCGGCCGGAACTCGTTCGGCAACTCGGCGCTCGGCAGCGGCGTGAGATCGAGCGGCGGGCGCTCGCGCAGGGTGTCGCGCAAGGTCGTCAGCGGCCGCAGCGAACGGCCGATCACCATCCACATCGCCAACCCGAACACCACCAGGATCAAGGCCGCGGCGAGCAGGCTGCCGAGAATCCAGCCCTGCAGTTCCTGGATCGCCATCTGCTTGGTGCGGCCGACCTGCACAACCAGGCCGCGCAGGGGGTCGGTGAGGCTGTAGACCTGCCAGCGCTCGCCGTGGATCTCGCGGCGGGCGAACCCGTCGCGGAAGTCGGGCTTCAACGGCTCCAGCGGCGCGGCCGCCGAATACACCACGTTGCGGCCCTGCGCCCACACCTGGAAGCTCATCTTGCGATCGGCCTCGACCGGCACGGTGACCCGCTTCGGGTCGCGCGAGGGCAGCCGCTCCAACCCCTCCGGCATCGACGCCAGCACCTGCTCGGCGATCTCGCGCAGCGAGTTGTCGAGAAAACCGGTGTGCTCGCGGCCGAGCTGCCAGATCTGGCAGCCCATCCATACGAACCAGGCCAGCAGCACGCTCTTGATCAGGACGAAGGTCAGGCGCCAGCGCAGCGAGCGGGTGCCGCGGCAACGCTTGTCGGCCACCGCCGCGGGCGTAGCAGCCGCGGGCCCGGCAGCCGCAGGCTTCGCGGGTGCGGGCGCGCTCATGCCGCCCCCGCGCCGACGCGATAGCCGTAGCCGTGCACGGTCACGATCAGGTGTTCGCCGAGCTTGCGCCGCAGCTGGTGCACGTACACCGCGATGGTGTTGCTTTCGATGGTGCCGGAGCTGCCGTACACGGCTTCCTCGAGTTGCTCGCGAGTGACCACCCGGCCCTGGCGTTCGAGCAGCAGCATCAGGGTGCGGAACTCGTGCCCGCTCAGCGCGACCGGCTCGCCGTCGCGGGTGACCAGGCGCCGCGCCGGGTCGAGCACCACCGTGCCGCAGCTCAGCACCGGCGAGACCCGGCCCTGACTGCGCCGCATCACCGCGCGCAGGCGCGCGCACAACTCGTCGAGCTGGAACGGCTTGACGATGTAGTCGTCGGCGCCGGCATCGAGCCCGGCGATGCGCTCGCTGAGCTTGTCGCGCGCGGTCACGATCAGCACCGGGGTCGCGTCGTAGCGGCCGCGCAGGGTCGCCAGCACGCCCAGGCCGCTGCCGCCGGGCAGGCCGAGATCGAGCAGGACCGCATCGAAGTCGTGATCGACCAGGGCGGTCTTCGCCAAGGGCGCATCGGCGACCCAATCGACCCGCCAACCGTCGTGCATCAGGCCCGCGCGCACCGCCTCGGCGAGCATCGCGTCGTCTTCCACCAGCAGGATGTTCATGCCTCGCCTTGCGTCACCTTGTCGCATCGCCAGCCGCACAGTGCGCCGGCACGATTAAAAACTTCTTAAAAGCAGGCGCGCAGGATGCGCTGCATTCCGGTCAGGAGCCTCGCCATGCTCGCCCCGCCGTTCTTCGCCGCCCGCAGCGGCGCTCCGCGCGCATCGCCGCCGACGATGCTACCTCCGCCGCCGGTGCCGATCGACGCACTCGCGTCGCGGCCGCGAACCCTGCGCAGCGCCGACGCCCCGCTCCCCGACGCCTCCTTTCCCTCCCCCTCCCGGAACCCGCCCCCCATGAAACCCCAGCCCGCCGCTCCCGACCCGACCGCCCCCGCGCCCCGGACCCTGGCCGGCCTGGTGGTCCGCCCGGTAGTGCGCGAAGACGCCGCCGTGCTGATCGAGCTGTGCAACGAACACGCCGAGCAGCTCGCCCTGGAACGCCGGCCCTACGGCCCGCCGCGCAACGATGCGCTGGAGCTGATGGAAGTGCTGTTCGAGCCGCCGTTCGGCGCCTGGGCCTGGATCGCCGAGGTCGACGGCCTGCACGTCGGCTACGCCAGCGCCACCGCCGGCTTCTCGATGCTCGAACGCGCCTATTGCCTGCAGCTCGACGACCCTTACTTGCGCGCGCCGTGGCGGGGCCGCGGCATCGAGGCCGAGCTGTTCCGCCAGGCGCTCGACGCGGCGCGCCGGTTCGGCTGCCTCAACCTGCAGTGCCAGTCGCCGCTGTGGAGCGAGGCCGCGCGCGAGGCCGATGCCCCGGTGCGCGCACTGCGCATGGACGCGATGCGCTACGTGGTGCGGATGGACAACGAGACCGCCGCGGCCTGAGCGCGAGGTTCCCGCTCAGTCGCGGTCCGGTGAGCGTTCGAACAGGTCCGACTGGACGGCGCCGTCCTCGTCTTCGGCGAAACCCGACAGGCCGACGCCGACCAAGCGGAACAGGGTCTGCGCCGGCAGCTCGACCCGCGCGCGCAGCGCGCAGGCGATGTCGGCCAGTTCGGTTTCGTCGGCGGGCGGATGCGCCGCGGTCAGGCTGCGGGTAAGGATGCGGAAGTCGGCGGTCTTGAGCTTCAGCACCACGGTGCGGGCGACCCGCCCCGGGCTGCGCTGCAGTTCGCGTCGATAGCCGGCCCAGGTCTTGGCCGCCAGCCTGCGGATGTCGGCCTCGACCTGCTCCAGCGGCAGGTCGCGCTCGAAGGTGTCCTCCGAAGACACCTGCAGGGTCGGCCGCTCCGGCTCGACCGCGTTGTGGTCGATGCCCAGCGAGAGTTCGTGCAGGCGCCGTCCCCAGCGGCCGAAACGCTGCTCCAGTGCGAGCGCGCCGAGCGCGCGCAGGTCGGCGACCACGCCGACGCCGAGTTCGGCGAGCTTGGCCTCCATGACCTTGCCGACCCCGGGCAGGCGCCCGACCGGCAGCGGCGCCAGAAAGGCCTCGACCTGGTGCGGGCGGATCACGAACAGCCCATCGGGCTTGCGCCAGTCCGAGGCGATCTTGGCCAGGAACTTGTTCGACGCCACTCCGGCCGATGCGGTCAGCCGGGTCTCTTCGCGGATCGCCGTGCGGATCGCCTCGGCGGTCGCAGTGGCCGAGGGCAGGCCGGTCTTGGTGGTGGTGACGTCGAGATAGGCCTCGTCGAGCGACAAGGGTTCGATCAGGTCGGTGTGGCGGGCGAAGATCTCGCGCACCTGGCGCGAGACCGCCTTGTAGCGCGCGAAGTCCGGCGGCACGAACACCGCGTGCGGGCACAGGCGCTCGGCGCGCACCGCCGGCATCGCCGAACGCACGCCGAACTTGCGCGCCTCGTAACTGGCCGCGCACACCACCGAACGCGCGCCGCGCCAGGCCACCACCACCGGCTGGCCGCGCAGCTCCGGCGCATCGCGCTGCTCGACCGACGCGTAGAACGCGTCCATGTCGACGTGCAGGACTTTGCGGCTGGGCGCGGTTTCGGACACGGCACCGGGGCAGGCGGACGAACGCGCCATGGTAGCGCCTCGCCGCCTGCCCGCTTGCGCCGGATCGGGCGGGTCGCCGCGACGGTCAGAGGGGCTGGAACAACACTTCCAGCTGGTCGACGCTGTTGAGCCCGGCGCCGTAGGTACCGTCGCCCTGATCGGATTGCCCGGCGTTCGGCAGCGCGTTGACCAACGCGGCGAAAGCCTCCGGGACATTGTCCTGCCACAGCGCGATCTGGCCGACGATGGATTGATTCTCCGGGAAGCCGGCCAGCAACGCGGTCACGGTGGGCACGTCGGCGGCGGTGAACTGCTGATCCTGGTCGTTCACCATCACCAGATGGATGCCGATGACCTCGGTGGCATCGACATTGCTGGCGACGATGCCGATGCAGGAAGTGAAGTTGCCGAACTGCACCGTCGGCACGGGCTGGCCGTTGACCGGCAGAATCGCCTGCGCGCTGGCCCACTGGCATTCGCCGATGTTGAGCGGCGTGCGGCAACGAGTGATCTGATAGGGCATCTGAAGTCTCCTGTGGGTGGGACGCAGCGGATGCCGCGCCGGAGTTCCTTCTAGCGGCCCCGACCGCGCCGCGATATGCGGACGCGGTCCGCAGCGCGGCATCGCGCCGGTTCTGGCATCGCGAGAGGCTATGGCATCGCGAGGGCTATGGCATCGCAAAGGTTTCGGCATCGCCTCGGACCCGGCGCGCAAACGCCGCCTGCGTCTCGGATCGCCCTGCGCACCCGCCCTCGCCGCTTCACGGCCGCGCGCCGGCCGCGTTCTGGCGGACATGACTATCTCTCTACGCACACACGCCGGCGAAGCGGCCGTCGATTCGCATCCCTGCTTCGCCGGCCTGCCGGAACCGGAATCGGCCGAGTTCGAGGCCTTGTGCCGCTTCTGCGAAGAGCACCGGGTCGAGGTGCTGTCGTCGCTGCCCTGGGTCGCGGCCGAGATCGCCGCGCTCGAAGGCTTCGACGCCATGCTGCGGCTGGTGCGCCGCCACGGCGGGCGCCGGCTGTACCTGTCGCGCAGCCGCAACGCGTGCTCGGCCCGGCTCGGCGTGGCCCTGGACCCGCCCACCCATCGGCGCCTGCTCGAGCGCGCCAGCGCCGCCGGCACCATCGAGATCCCTTCGGCCTGGGGCGTGTTCGTCGGCCTGCGCCGGGTCGGCATCCGCGCCGCGGTGCGCGCCGGGCGCAGCCAGCGCGAGGTCGCCCAGACCTTCGGGGTGACCGAACGCCACCTGCGCCGCGAGGCCGACAACCTGCGTCCGGACGGACTGCGCGCCGACTGACCGGGGCCGGATCGGCCGCGCGGCG
>NZ_JBPKJP010000042.1:0-33844 GCF_051217035.1 Lysobacter sp. 1R34A | reverse complement strand
TCCTCGGCGGCGCGGCGCGCCGCATCGGCCGCGTCGGCGCGACGCTGGTCGTCGGCGGCCAGGCGCTGCTGTTCGGCGAGGTTGCGCTGCTTGGACTCTTCGAGCTTGCGCAGGATCTCGGCGCGCTCGTCGTCCGGCGAGATGGACTGGCCGGATTCGCTCGGCTTGACCAACGTCACCTTCTTGCGCACGACCACGTCGACGGTGGTGCGGTTCTTGCCGCCACCGACGGTGATTTCCTGCTTGCGGCTGCGGTTGAGCGTGATCTTCTTGGCTGCCTCGTCGGTCTCGGCCGGCTTGTCGGCCTTGCCGTGAGCGCGCTTGAGGAAGCCGAGCAGCTTGACTTTTTCGATGCTGGTGACGACCTGGTCGGGGCCGCTGAACTTCATGCCGGCCTCGGCCAGCTGTTCCAGCAACTTCTCGACCGGCGTATTCACCAGTTCGGCCAGCTTGCGGATGGTGGTTTGCTGCGACATTCGGTTTCCGTGTCCTCGTGGCGCGGGACGAGTCCCGCGCGTGATGGCGCCATTCTAGCTCCGCGCGCGCCGCACGACCGGCTCGCGCAGACCTTTTTGGCCTGCCCGCGGACCGGGCCGATGCCCGATCCTGCGAATCCGAGGCCGGCCAGGCCGGTCTCGGTGTGCCGCAAGACGCTCTTTGAGCCTCTTGCGGCGTGTGTCACCTCATTCGAACCAGTGCTTGCGCGCTTCCATGATCAGGGCGGCGGCACGTTCCTCGTCGACGCCTTCGATATCGGTCAACTCGTCCGTCGCCAGGTCGGCCAGGTCGTCGCGGGTGACCACGCCGCGCGAGGCGAGCGTGAAGGCCAGCGATTCGTCCATGCCCTCCAGCGACAGCAGATCGGCGGCCGGCTGGTGCTCGTCGAGCTCTTCCTCGGCGGCCAGCGCCTCGTTGAGCAGGGCGTCGCGGGCGCGGGCGCGCAGTTCCTCGACGATGTCCTCGTCGAAGCCCTCCACCGCCAGCAGCTCGCCGACCGGCACGTAGGCGATTTCCTCGACCGTGCTGAAGCCTTCCGAGACCAGGATGCCGGCGATTTCCTCGTCGACCTCGAGCTTGTCCTGGAACAGCTGGCGGGCCGAGTTCTGTTCGGCCTCGGACTTCGCCGTGACCTGGTCCTGGGTCATGACGTTGAGCTGCCAGCCCGACAGGCGGCTGGCGAGGCGCACGTTCTGGCCGCCCTTGCCGATCGCCTGGGCCAGGCGGTCTTCGGCCACGGCCAGGTCCATCGAATGCTTTTCTTCGTCGACGATGATCGACTGCACTTCCGCCGGCGCCATCGCGTTGATGACGAACTGGGCCGGGTTGTCCGACCACAGCACGATGTCGACGCGCTCGCCGTTGAGCTCGTTGGACACCGCCTGCACGCGCGAACCGCGCATGCCGATGCATGCGCCGATCGGATCGGTGCGGTTGTCGTGGGCGAGCACGGCGATCTTGGCGCGGTCGCCCGGATCGCGCGCGCAAGCCTTGATCGAGACCAGGCCCTGGCCGACTTCCGGCACTTCGAGCTTGAACAGCTCCATCATGAATTCGGGAGCGGCGCGGCTGATGAACAGCTGCGGGCCGCGCGGCTCGGTGCGCACGTCGAACAGGAAGCCGCGCACGCGGTCGCCGGCGCGCAGCACGTCGCGCGGGATGCCCTTGTCCTTCGGGATGATCGCCTCGGCGTTGCCGCCCAGGTCGACGTAGATGTTGCCGCGCTCCACCCGCTTGACGATGCCGGTGACCAGCTCGCCGACGCGGTCCTTCCACTGGTCCACGACCTGGGCGCGCTCGGCTTCGCGCACGCGCTGCACGATGACCTGCTTGGCGGCCTGGGCGGCGATACGGCCGAAATCCGGGTTCTCGATCTGCTCTTCGATGTAATCGCCGACCTCGACGCCCTCGACCTCGTCGATCGCGTCCATCAGGCGGATCTGGCGGTCCGGCGACTCCATGACCACGTCGTCGGCGACGACTTCCATGCGGCGGAAGGTTTCGTAGTTGCCGTCTTTCTGGTCGATGCTGACGCGGACCAGCACGTCCTCATCGTGGTAGCGCTTCTTCGCGGCCGAAGCCAGCGCGGCCTCGATGGCCTCGAAGATCACTTCGCGCGGCACGCCCTTCTCGTTGGCCACCGCGTCCACTACCAGCAACAGTTCCTTGCTCATTTCGTCACTCCGCACGGGTCGGCTCGCAGCCGCCGGCTATTGGGATTGGTAATTGGCTGAATCTGAATCGTTCCGATCACTTCTTCTTCGAAGGCTTGGCCTTCGAGGACTTGTTCTTCGGCCGGCCCTTGGCCGGCGCGCCTTGCGGCTCGCCCTTGCTCGGAGCCAGGCCGAGCGCGGCCCAATCCGGCACCAGGCGGCCCTTGTCGATGTTCGAGAACGGCACCGTGAAGGTGGCGGCCTCGACCGTGAACACGACCTGCTCGCCTTCGACGGCGTCGATCCGGCCCTGCAGGCGGCGACGACCCTCTTGCGGCAGCTTGAGCGCGACCTTGACCGTCTCGCCGATCAGGCGGCGGTAATGCTCGAGGGCGAACAGCGGGCGGTCGATGCCCGGCGACGACACTTCGAGGGTGTAATTGCTGCTGATCGGGTCTTCGACGTCGAGCTGCGCCGACACTTCGCGGCTCACCGCCTCGCAGTCCTCGATCGACACCGAACGCGGCTCGGCGCCATCGGCGCCGGCGGCGGCCTCGGCGGCGGGCACGTCGATATAGATGCGCAGCACGGCATTGCCGGCGGCCGGCAGATATTCCACGCCGAGCAATTCCACGCCCAACGACTCCACCGTCGGGGCGAGCAATGCAGCGATTTGCGTTGCCTTGTCCGTCACGCGCCTTGACTCCTGACTCGGGTTGCGACTGGTCTGACCAATCTTCGATACGTCCTGTTTCCGCTGCCACCGGTTTCGCGGTCCGCCAGCGCATGAACGCGGGACGCAGTTCGAAACCGGGCTTTCCGGAAACCCAAAAACAACAAGGGGCCCATCGGGCCCCTTGTCCGTACAACTGGATTTCGGTGTGTTCGCGCGAGCAGAGCGCGATCACAAAGCCCGAGCTTCGCGGCCAAAAAAGAAAGCCTCTAGAGAGGCTTTCGATTCGCCAGCCGAAGCTGGTAGCGGGGGCAGGATTTGAACCTGCGACCTTCGGGTTATGAGCCCGACGAGCTGCCAGACTGCTCCACCCCGCATCAGGCCGACCATCATAACGGCCGGCGTTACTTTCTGCAAGCCTGCAATCAGATCTTCATGACTGCCGCTTACCGCTGCAACAGAACCGGTGGCGTCCCTGAGGACTTCGCGGCGTTGGTGCAGGCCGCAATCTTAATGCGCATTCAAATATTTTCAAGTCTTTTCTGCGATGAGCGTTGCAATCGGTCCGGGCGCGGGTAAAACGCTGTCGCCATTTTCAACCCCAGGCCTTGCAGGCGCTGGTTGCGGCGCCCTGCGCCGTGGTGCCACCTACTCGCCAGCCCCCGCGGGCACGCGTATCCATGAACGCCGAGGCGCCATGCAGCTTGGCCGGGCTGCGGGCTCCAGGTTCTCGTACGAGTGTTGGGTTACGCCGAAACAAGGCGGAGCCCGCCTGCTTCGGAATGACGGCAAGAACGCCGGCGTGGGCGACGCTGTCGCAGAGATAAACGCGGACCCAAAAAACGAACGAGCCCGGCGCTGCGCTTCCGAGGCCGCTTGCACCTCTCCCCGCCTCCCGGCTGGCCGCAGGTTCGAATCCCCCCCGCTACCCGCTTCGCCGGAGCTGCGCTCAGCCACCTATGCAGCCGCTCGACCGCCCCGGCCGCAGGCATCGCCCGTCGCAAACGCATCGGGCCGGCGAAAGCCGGCCCGACGCTGGAACTATTGGCGAAACCGTCGCGGGTTACGCGTGCCGCCGCCGATCAGGCCGCGAACGCGCGCATGCACCAGTCCATGATCGGGTTCCAGGCCAGGCCCAGGGCCAGCAGCGCGAGCGCGTTGACGCCGAACACCACGCGCAGCGGGCGGTCGTCGCTCGGCGCCGGCATCTTGCCGTCGGGCTCGTCGAAGTACATCGCCTTGATCACGCGCAGGTAGTAGAACGCGCCGATCACCGCGAACACGATGCCGACGATCGCCAGCCACAGCATGTCGCCCTGCAAAGCGGCCTTCAGCACCGCCAGCTTGGCCCAGAAGCCGAGGAACGGCGGCAGGCCGGCCAGCGAGGCCATCACGCACAGGACCATGCCGGCCAGCCACGGGCTGCGCGCGTTGAGGCCCTTGTAGTCGTCGATCCGGTCGGCCTCGAAACCGCGCCCGGACATGACGATGATCGCGGCGAACGCGGCGGCCGACATCAGCGCGTAGCTGATCGCGTAGAACATCGCCGCGGCGAAGCCCTGCGACCCGCCGCCGGCCATGCCGAGGAACAGGAAGCCGACGTGCGAGACGGTCGAGTACGCCAGCAGGCGCTTGAGGTTGGTCTGGACCAGCGCGCTGAGGTTGCCGATCGCCAGCGACAGCACGGCCAGGCCGGCCAGCAGCAGGCGCCAGTGGTCCTCCTGCCCCGCCGCGCCGACTTCGAGCAGGCGGTAGGTCATGCCGAATGCGGCCAGCTTGGGCGCCGAGCCGATGAACAGGGTGATCGGGGTCGGTGCGCCCTGATAGACGTCGGGCAGCCACATGTGGAACGGCGCCGCGCCGAACTTGAAGGCGATGCCGGCGACCACGAACACCACGCCGGTGATCATCATCAGCGAGGACGGGCCGACCTGGGCGGCGATCGCGATCTGGTCGAGCATCAGGCTGCCGGTGGCGCCGTAGATCAGCGACAGGCCGTACAGCAGCAGGCCCGAGGCCAGCGCGCCGAGCACGAAGTACTTGATCGCCGCTTCCGACGCCAGCGGGCTGTCGCGGTCCACGGCGACCAGCGCGTAGGAACACAGGGCCAGCATTTCCAGGCCGAGGTAGACCATGACCAGGCTGCCGGCCGAGACCAGCAGCATCATACCGGCGATCGCGAACAGCATCAGCACCGCGACTTCGCCCTTGTACAGGCCGCGCGCGCGCAGGTAGGGCCAGGTGTAGATCATCGACAGGATGCCGACCACGCCGATGCCGAGCTTGAGGCCGTCGGCGGCGGTGTCGCGCACGAACATGCCGCTGAGCACGGTGCCCTGCCCGCCGACGTCGAAGGCGATCAGCGCCGTCGCCACCGCGACCACGACGATCGCGAACACGTGGGAGACGATGCGGTTGCGCTCCTCGATGAACAGATCGAGCATCAGCAGCGCGAACGCGCCGACGATCACCACCAGTTCGGGCAGCAGGGGCATCAGGTCGGCGAAGGTCCGTACGGGCATGTTCATTAGTGAATCTCTTGGCGGATCCGGCTCGGTTCGGGAGCCTTGCTCTAGGAGCGAGTGGAGAGGAGTGAGAAGTGAGCTGCGGGTACCCGCGCTTCCGACTCGTTCCTCACTGCTCGCTTCTACTCACTTCTGCGCGGGCAAAGCCCGCGCTTTACAGCTTGCTCGCGACGATCTGGCTGGCCAGGTTCGCGATCGCGGGTTCCATCAGGTCGGTCAGCGGCTTCGGCCACAGGCCGAGCACCAGCACGCCGGCCGCGAACACGCCCAGCACCAGCGCTTCGCGCGGGTTGATGTCCTCGAGCTCGGCGACGTGGGCATTGCCGACGTCGCCCCAGATCACCCGCTTGACCAGCCACAGGGTGTAGCCGGCGCCGACGATCAGGGTGGTGGCCGCGCCGAACGCGATCAGCGGGTGCTGCTGGAAGCTGGCCACGATGACCATGAACTCGCCGACGAAACCCGAGGTGCCCGGCAGGCCGGAGTTGGCCATCGCGAACAGCACCACGAACGCTGCGAACCACGGCATCACGTTGGCGACGCCGCCGTAGTCCTTGATCATGCGGCTGTGCATGCGGTCGTAGAGCACGCCGACGCAGGTGAACATCGCGCCCGACACGAAGCCGTGGCTGATCATCTGCACCATCGCGCCCTGCAGGCCCAGGCGCGCGGCATCGGTGCCGTGGGCATCGCCGTTATGGACCAGGGCGAAGGCGATGAAGGTGCCCAGGGTGACGAAGCCCATGTGCGAGACCGACGAATACGCGATCAGCTTCTTCATGTCGTCCTGGACCAGGGCGACCATGCCGACGTAGATGATCGCGATCAGGCTCAGCGCGATCACCAGCCAGGCCCATTCGTGGCCGGCGTCCGGCACGATCGGCAGGACGAAGCGCAGGAAGCCGTAGCCGCCGATCTTCAGCATGATCGCGGCCAGGATCACCGAACCGGCGGTCGGCGCCTCGACGTGCGCATCCGGCAACCAGGTGTGGACCGGGAACATCGGCACCTTGACCGCGAAGGCGATCAGGAAGCCGAAGAAGATCCACATCTGCTCGGCCGCGTTGAGCTGCAGCGCGTACATGTCGGCCAGCTGCCAGCTGCCGCCCTTCAGGTACAGGTAGATCAGCCCGACCAGCATGAACACCGAGCCGAGGAAGGTGTACAGGAAGAACTTCACCGACGCGTAGACGCGGCGCGGGCCGCCCCAGACGCCGATGATGATGAACATCGGAATCAGCATGCCCTCGAAGAACACGTAGAACAGCATCGCGTCCAGGGCCGAGAACACGCCGACCATCAGGCCTTCGAGGATCAGGAAGGCGGCGTAGTACTGGCTGACGCGCTTGTCGATCGAGGTCCAGGCGCTGATCAGCACCAGGGTCGAGGTCAGGGTGGTCAGCGCGATCAGCGCCGCGGAGATGCCGTCCGCGCCGAGGTGGTAGCGGATGTCGTAGGTCGGGATCCAGGCGTGGTCTTCGACCAGTTGCATCGCCGCGCTGCCGAAATCGGCATGGGTGAACATCGTCACGCTCAGGCCGAGGGTGACGAGGGCCACCACCAGGGCGAACCAGCGCGCCGCGTTGGCGCGCTCGTTGCCGAACGCGAGGGTGGCGAAACCGCCGAGGATCGGCAGCCAGATCAGAATGCTAAGCAAGGGCACGGGGGTCACGTCGGGTGTCCTTGTCGGATTAGTGCCAGAACCGGATGACGACGGCGAGCAATGCAATCAGGCCGAGAATCATCGCGAAGGCGTAGTGGTAGAGGTAACCGGACTGGACGCGGCGGGTCAGGTTGGCGACGAAGCCGACCAGGCCCGCGCTGCCGTTGACCACGGCGCCGTCGATCAGCTTGCTGTCGACCGCGCGCGAGGCCTTGCCCAGGCCCACGCCGCCGGCGGCGAAGCCGTCGATCCACAGATTGTCCATGCCGTACTTGTTCTCCAGGATGCGCACCGGCAGCGCGAACAGCTTGCGCGCCTTGGCCGGCAGGTCCGGCTTCCACCAGTACATGACCGTGGCCAGGACGAAGCCCGAGAAGGCCAGCCAGAACGCCGGCGCCTGGAAGCCGTGCAGCGCGAACGCCACCGGACCGTGCCAGGCCTCCTCGCCGACCATCGCGATGGTGTCGCGGGCGGCGTCGAGGTCGATCGCGCCGAGGAAGAACGGCAGCTGCTTGACCTTGTAGTCGAGCCAGTCGGTGCCGAACAGCATCGGGCCGGCGGTGAAGAAGCCGATCAGCACCGACGGGATCGCCAGCAGGATCAGCGGCACGGTGACCACCCACGGCGACTCGTGCGGCTCGTGCGGACCATGGTGGCCGTGGTCGTCGTGCGCATCGTCGTGCTTGCCGTGGTCGTGCTTGCCATGATCGTCGTGCGCATGCGCGGCGTGATCGCCGTGAGCGTGCCCGTCGTGAGCGTGCCCGGCGTGCGCGTCGCGGAAACGCTCCTTGCCGTGGAAGGTCATGTACAGCAGGCGGAAGCTGTAGAACGCGGTCACGAACGCGCCGAGCAGCACCGCCCAATAGGCGTACTGGGCGACCCAGCTGGCGTGCTCGCCGTGTGCGGCGTGGTGCGCGGCCTCGATGATGGTGTCCTTCGAGTAGAAGCCGGCGAAGAACGGCGTGCCCACCAACGCGAGCGTGCCGAGCAAGCTGGTCCAGTAGGTGATCGGCATGTACTTGCGCAGGCCGCCCATCTTGCGCATGTCCTGCTCGTGGTGCATGCCGATGATGACCGAGCCGGCGGCCAGGAACAGCAGCGCCTTGAAGAAGGCGTGGGTCATCAGGTGATAGACCGCGGCCGAGTACGCCGACACGCCGAGCGCGACGGTCATGTAGCCCAGCTGCGACAGGGTCGAGTACGCGACCACGCGCTTGATGTCGTTCTGGACGATGCCGATCAGGCCGGTCCAGAAGGCGGTGGTGGCGCCGATGAAGAGCACGAAGTTCAGCGCCGTCTGCGACAGCTCGAACAGCGGCGACATGCGCGCGACCATGAAGATGCCGGCGGTCACCATCGTCGCGGCGTGGATCAGCGCCGAGATCGGGGTCGGGCCTTCCATCGAGTCGGGCAGCCACACGTGCAGCGGGACTTGCGCCGACTTGCCCATCGCACCGATGAACAGGCAGATGCAGATCACCGTCGGCAGCGACCAGACGATCGGGTGCTCGCCGCCCCAGACCTGGATGGTGCGGTCGGCCAGGGTCGGCGCGTTGGCGAACACGGTGCCGTAGTCGAGCGAACCCAGCGCCCACATCACCGCGCAGATGCCGAGCAGGAAGCCGAAGTCGCCGACGCGATTGACCAGGAAGGCCTTCATGTTGGCGAACACCGCGGTCGGCTTCTTGAACCAGAAACCGATCAGCAGGTAGGACACCAGGCCCACCGCTTCCCAGCCGAAGAACAGCTGCAGGAAGTTGTTGCTCATGACCAGCATGAGCATCGAGAAGGTGAACAGCGAGATGTAGCTGAAGAAGCGCTGGTAGCCCGGGTCTTCGGCCATGTAGCCGATGGTGTAGACGTGGACCAGCAGCGAGACGAAGGTGACGACCACCATCATCATCGCGGTCAACTTGTCGACCATGAAGCCGACGTGGGCCTCATAACCGCCGACCTGGAACCAGGTGTAGATGTTCTCGTTGAACGGCGAGGCGCCCTGCCCGGCCAGCTGCCACAGCACGTACATCGACATCGCGCAGCTCGCGGCGACGCCGAGGATGGTGATCGTGTGCGAGCCGGCGCGGCCGACCTTGCGTCCGAACAGGCCGGCGACGATCGAGCCGAGCAGCGGCGCGAGCACGATCGCCAGCAGGATGGACTTGGAGATTGCGGGTTCCATGCCGGATCAGCCTTTCATCGTGTCGATTTCAGCGACGTTGATCGTGCGCCGGTTGCGGAACAGCGTGACCAGGATCGCCAGGCCGATGGCGGCCTCGGCGGCGGCGACGGTCAGGATGAAGAACACGAACACCTGACCGGCCGGATCGGCCAGCTGACGCGAGAACGCGACGAAGTTGATGTTGACCGCGAGCAGCATCAGCTCGATCGACATCAGCAACACGATCACGTTCTTGCGGTTGAGGAAAATGCCGGCGACGCTGATGCAGAACAGCACCGCGCCGAGGGCGAGGTAATGGCCCAGGGCGAGACCGGCCCCGAAGAATTCGCTCATGGCTTGGCCTCCTGTGCGGCGGGCTCGGCGGGCGCCGGCACCGCCGGTTTGACCGCGTCCATCTTGATGATGCGGATGCGGTCGCTGGCGCGGACGCGGGCCTGGGCGCTCGGATTCTGGTGCTTGGCGCCCGGGCGGCGGCGCAGGGTCAGCATGACCGCCGCGATCACCGCCACCGTCAGGATCACCGCGGCGACCTCGAACGGCAGCAGGAAGTCGGTGAACAGCGCGTGCGCCAGCCACTTGGTGTTGGACGCGCCGGCGGCGTCCGCGGTCAGCGGCGTGGCCAGGCTGGCCTTGACCCCGATCAGGGTCAGCATTTCGGCCAGCATCACCACCGCGACCAGCAGGCCGAACGGCAGATAGCGGACATAGCCTTCCCGCAGCGGCGCCACGTCGATGTCGAGCATCATGACCACGAACAGGAACAGCACCATCACCGCGCCGACGTAGACCAGGATCAGGGCCACGCCGAGGAACTCGGCGCCGGCGATGATCCACACGCAGGCCACCGAGAAGAAGGTCAGCACCAGGCTGAGCGCGGCGTGGACCGGGTTCTTGACGCTGATCACGGCCGCGGCCGACAGCGTGGCGGCGGTAGCGAAGACGAAGAAGGCGATCTGGGCGAGATCCATATCGTGGGTACTCAGCGGAAGGCGGCGTCGGCAGCGCGGCGCTCGGCGATCTCGGGTTCGAGACGGTCGCCGATGGCCAGCAGCTGCTGCTTGTTGACGATGTTCTGTCCGCGTTGGTCGAAGTGATACTCGTGGATGTGGGTTTCCACGATCGAGTCGACCGGGCAGGACTCTTCGCAGAAACCGCAGAAGATGCACTTGAACAGATCGATGTCGTAGCGCGTGGTGCGGCGGGTGCCGTCGGCGCGCTTCTCCGAGTCGATCGTGATCGCCAGCGCCGGGCACACCGCCTCGCACAGCTTGCAGGCGATGCAGCGCTCTTCGCCGTTGGGATAGCGGCGCAGCGCGTGCACGCCGCGGAAGCGCGGCGATTGCGGGGTCTTCTCCATCGGGTACATCAGCGTGTACTTGGGCTTGAACAGGTACTTGAGCGTCAGCCCAAGGCCCTGCGCGAGCTCGATCAGGAGCAGGCTCTTGAAATAGGAAACGATGCGGTTCATTAGGATGCCTGTGTCACTGTCCCGGCTCGAACACGCCGTAGTACGCCATCACCGCGACCACGCAGATCCAGGCGATGGTCAAGGGAATGAAGACCTTCCAGCCCAGACGCATGATCTGGTCGTAGCGATAGCGCGGGAACGAAGCGCGGAACCAGATGAAGCAGCTGGCGAAGAAGAACACCTTGATCAGCAGCCACCACCAGCCGTCGACCGACAGCAGCGGAATGCCCAGGCCCTGGAACGGGCTCAGCCAGCCGCCGAGGAAGAATAACGAGGTCAGGAAGCTGATCAGGATCATGTTGGCGTATTCGGCCAGGAAGAACAGCGCGAACGCCGACCCCGAATACTCCACCATGTGCCCGGCGACGATTTCCGATTCGCCTTCGACGACGTCGAACGGCGCGCGGTTGGTCTCGGCCACGCCGGAAATGAAATACACCACGAACAGCGGCAGCATCGGCAGCGCGAACCACTCCAGCGCGCCGGCGTTGCCGGACTGCGCCATCACGATCTCGGTGAGGTTGAGGCTGCCGGCGCCGACCATCACGCCGACCATGGCGAAGCCCATGGCGATTTCGTAGGAAACCACCTGGGCCGCGGCGCGCATCGCGCCGAGGAAGGCGTACTTCGAGTTCGAGGCCCAGCCGGCCAGGATGATGCCGTACACGCCGAGCGAGGTCATCGCCAGCAGGTACAGCAGGCCGGCGTTGGCGTTGGACAACACCATCTGGGCGTCGAACGGCACCACCGCCCAGGCCGCGAACGCCGGCGCCAGGGTCAGCAGCGGCGCGAGCTTGTACAGGAAGGACTCGGCCTTGGTCGGCTGGATCACTTCCTTGAACAGCAGCTTGAACACGTCGGCGAAGGCCTGGAGGATGCCCATGCCGACGTACATCGGACCGCGGCGCACGTGCATCCAGCCGATCAGCTTGCGTTCCCAGACCACGTAGAACGCGACGGTTACGATCACCGGCATCGCGATCAGCAGGATCTTGAGCACGATCCAGGCGACCGTGCCGATCATGCCGAACGATTCCAGCCAGGCGTGGAAGGGATCGACCACTTGGGCGATTGCGGTGGCAGTGTTCATCGCGCTCATGCCCTCACCACGTTGACGCGGGCGGCGCCGAGCGGCGCGGTGGCGCCATGCCCGCTTTCGATCCAGACCGTGCCCGGCGCGACCTTGTCGCTGATCGCGACCGGCAGCGTGGCGGTACCGGCGCCGGCGCTGAACTTGCCGACCGCGCCGTCGGAGAACCCGAGCGCGGCGGCGTCGCTGGAGTGCAGCACCGCGCGCGGTTCGAGATTGAGCGGATGCGACTGCAGCGCGGGCGCGCGGCGCACGGTGGCGTCGCTGCGGTAGATCGCGGTCGATACCGCGACCTCCAGGCCCTCGCCCGCCGGCGTCGGCGCGCGGCCGGCGGACGGCGTCACGTCGCGGGTCTGCAGGCCGGCGCGCAGGCCGGCCAGATCGGTGAACTCGAAGCCCTTGGCCGACAGCTCGCCGCCAAGCGCACGCAGCACGCGCCAGCCCGGACGCGCTTCGCCCGGCAGCTTGCCGCCGCAGACCGCACGCTGCTCGAAGCCGTCGAGGTTGGTCAGGGTGGCGTCGACCTCGGGCAGCAGGCCGATCGGCAGGATCACGTCGGCCACGGCCTTGGTCGAACGGCAGGCGTAATGGCTGAAAGCCACCACCTGGGCCGCGCCGAGCGCGCGCAGCGCGCTGGCGGTGTCGGCGAAATCCAGGCCCGGCTCGATGCCGTAGACGATGTAGGCGCCGCGCGCCTCGTCGAGCATGCCGCGCGCGTCGCGGGCGCTCGGCAGCACGCCGTGGCGGGCCAGGCCGACCGCGTTCGCGCCCTGCGGAATCCGGCACAGGCGCGCACCGGTGGCCTCGGCGAAGGCTTTCGCGGCGGCGCGGATGGCGGCGGCGTAAGGGCCGTTCTCGGCCAGCGCGCCGACCACGATCGCCGCATGGGCGGCGTTCTTGGCGACTTCGCGCAGGGCTTCGTCGCCGAGCGCGGCGGCGAGCTGCGACGGCGCCACGATGCGCTTGCCGGCGACATCGAAGGTGAAATCGAAGTCGACCGGATTGACCACGTGCACCTTGGCGCCGCGGGTAAACGCCTTGCGCACGCGCTGATGCACGAGCGGCAGCTCGTGACGCAGGTTGCTGCCGACGATCACGACCACGTCGGCCTTGTCGATCTCGGCGACCGGCATGGCGAAGGTCTCGGCCACGGCGGCGTCGGACAGGTCGTGCTGGGAGATGCGGTGATCGAGGTTGCCGGTGCCCAGGGCCTCGGCCAGGCGAGCCAGCAGCGCGCCCTCTTCGTTCGAGGTCGCCGGGTGCGCGAGCACGCCGAGGTTGTCGCCGCCGTTGTCGCGCAGGATCTGCGCGGCGCGGGCGAGCGCCTCGTCCCACGAGGCTTCGCGCCATTCGCCGCCGTCCTTGACGAGCGGACGCTGGGCGCGGTCTTCCGCGTACAGGCCCTGGTGCGAATAGCGGTCGCGGTCCGACAGCCAGCACTCGTTGACCGCTTCGTTGTCGCGCGGCACGGTGCGCAGCACGTCGCCGCGGCGCACGTGCAGGAACAGGTTGCTGCCGAGCGCATCGTGGTAGCCGAGCGACTCGCGCGCGGTCAGTTCCCACGGACGCGCCTTGAACTGGAACACCTTGTTGGTCAGCGCGCCGACCGGGCACACGTCGATGACGTTGCCCGACAGCTCGGTGGTCAACGGCTTGCCGTCGTAGGTGCCGATCTGCAGGTTCTCGCCGCGGTACATGCCGCCGAGTTCGTAGGTACCGGCGATCTCGGCGGTGAAGCGCACGCAGCGCGTGCACTGGATGCAGCGGGTCATCTCGGTCGCGACCAGCGGGCCGATGTCTTCGTCGGGCACCACGCGCTTGCGCTCGGAGAAGCGGCTGACCGAGCGGCCGTAGCCCATCGACAGGTCCTGCAGTTCGCACTCGCCGCCCTGATCGCAGATCGGGCAGTCGAGCGGATGGTTGACCAGCAGGAACTCCATCACGTTGCGCTGCGACTTCAGCGCCTTCTCGCTGCGGGTGACGACCTTCATGCCGTCCATCACCGGAGTGGCGCAGGCCGGCGCCGGCTTCGGCATCTTCTCGACCTCGACCAGGCACATGCGGCAGTTCGCCGCGATCGCCAGCTTGTCGTGGTAGCAGAAACGCGGGATCGCGATGCCGGCCTTGTCGGCGGCCTGGATGATCATCGAACCCTTCGGCGCGGCCATCTCGACCCCGTCGATGAAGACGGTGACGTGGTCCGGCGGCAGGTTCGGGTTGACGGGCTGGGCGCTCATGCTGGCTCTCCCGGGACTCGGGACTCGGGGCTCGGGACTCGAAAAAGCAAGAACTGCGACACTCGGACGCCCGGGTTCGGCTTCACGCCGAGTCCCCGGTCCCGAGCCCCGAGTCGCGCTGGCGACACCTGACTCATGCCGCCATCTCCACGTTGCCGGCGGCCTGATCGTCGACCAGGAAACGCTTGTTCACGATCGCGTACTCGAACTCGCTCCAGAAGTGGTGCAGGAAGCCCTGCACCGGCCACGCGGCGGCTTCGCCGAACGCGCAGATGGTGTGCCCTTCGATCTGGCCCGCGGCGGCGCGCAGCATCTGCAGATCGTCCAGGGTCGCCTGCTTCTCGACGATGCGGGTCAGCATGCGGTACATCCAGCCGGTGCCTTCGCGGCACGGCGTGCACTGGCCGCAGCTTTCCTTGAAATAGAACCGGGCGATGCGCTGGCAGGCGCGGACCATGCAGGCGGTCTCGTCCATCACGATCACCGCGCCCGAGCCGAGGCCGGAACCGGCCTTCTGCAGCGAGTCGTAGTCCATCGTGCAGGCCATCATCGTCTCGGCCGGCAGCACCTTCATCGAGGAACCGCCGGGGATCACCGCCTTGAGCTTGCGGCCGCCGCGCACGCCGCCGGCGAGCTCGAGCAGGTCGGCGAACGAAGTGCCCAGGCGGATCTCGTAATTGCCCGGCTTGTTGACGTGGCCGGACACCGAGAAGATCTTCGGGCCGCCGTTGTTGGGCTTGCCGAGGTTGAGGAACCACTCCGCGCCGTTGCGCAGGATCGCCGGCACCGAGGCGTAGGTCTCGGTGTTGTTGATCGTGGTCGGCTTGCCGTACAGGCCGAAATTGGCCGGGAACGGCGGCTTGTAGCGCGGCTGGCCCTTCTTGCCTTCCAGCGATTCCATCAGCGCGGTTTCTTCGCCGCAGATGTAGGCGCCGGCGCCGAGCGCGCCGTAGATGTCGATGTCCACGCCGCTGCCGAGCACGTTCTTGCCCAGCCAACCGTGCTCGTAGGCTTCCTTCAGCGCCTGCTCGAAATGCTCGAACGGTTCGTGATGGAATTCGCCGCGCAGGTAGTTGTAGGCGACCGTCGAACCGGTCGCGTAGCAGGCGATCGCCATGCCCTCGACCACCGCATGCGGGTTGAAGCGCAGGATGTCGCGGTCCTTGGCGGTGCCGGGCTCGGATTCGTCCGAGTTGCACAGGATGTACTTCTGGGTGCCGCTGCCCTTGGGCATGAAGCTCCACTTCAGGCCGGTCGGGAAGCCGGCGCCGCCGCGGCCGCGCAGCCCCGAAGCCTTGACCATGTCGACGATCTGCGCCGGGTCGGTCTTCTCGCTGAGGATCTTGCGCAGCGCGCTGTAGCCGCCGGTCTTGAGATAGTTCTCGTACGACCAGGGTGTTTCGTAGTGCAGCGTCGTGTAGACGACCTGGTGCTCCTGCGGAGCCGGGCCGACCGGGCCGTAGCCCTTGGAATAATCGTGGTGACCGTGATGCGCCATCGGGGCCGACCTCACTTCAAACCGTCGAGCAGCGCGTCGACCTGGGTCGCGTCGAGCTTCTCGTGGTAATGACCATTGACGACGACCACCGGCGCGCCGCAGCACGCGGCCAGGCATTCTTCCTCGCGCTTGAGGAAGACGCGGCCGTCGGCGGTGGATTCGCCGAGCTTGCAGCCGAGCTTCTTCTCGGCGTGCCGGACCAGGTCCTCGGCGCCGTTGAGCCAGCAGCTGATGTTGGTGCAGAAGGCGACGTTGTTGCGGCCGACTTTCTCGGTCTCGAACATCGAATAGAAGCTGGCGACCTCGTAGGCCCACACCGGCGGCAGGCCCAGATACTTGGCGACCGCGGCGATCAGCTCGTCGCTGAGCCAGCCGCCGTTCTGCTCCTGCGCCGCGTGCAGGCCCTGCAGCACCGCCGAGCGCTTACGATCCGGCGGAAACTTGCTCAGCCAGTGGTCGATGTGCGCGCGCGTCTCGTCCGATAGCGCGAGCATCGGATCGACGTGCTGAGTGGCTTCGAAATTGCCTGTCGCTTTCATTGTTGAGCCCCCGGGACTCGGGATTCGGGACTCGGGACTCGCAAGGCCCGGCCGTCCGATTTCCGAAGATCGCGGAAAAAAAATAAAGAGAGTGCTACAGCACCGAGCGCAGAGCCGGCTTCTACGAGTCCCGAGTCCCGAGTCCCGAGCCCCCGCTTCATCGGTCGATCTCGCCGAACACGATGTCGTAGGTGCCGATCATCGCCACCACGTCGGCGAGCATATGGCCCTTGACGACTTCGTCCATCGACGAAAGGTGAGCGAAGCCCGGCGCGCGCAGCTTGACCCGGAACGGCTTGTTGGCGCCGTCGGAGACCAGATAGCAGCCGAACTCGCCCTTGGGCGCTTCGACCGCGGCGTAGGTCTCGCCCGCCGGCACGCAATAGCCTTCGGAGAACAGCTTGAAGTGATGGATCAGGGCTTCCATGTCGTCCTTCATCTCCTCGCGCTTGGGCGGGGCGACCTTGAAGTTGTCGACGATCACGGGGCCGGGATTGGCGCGCAGCCACTTCACACACTGCTTGATGATGCGGGTGGACTCGCGCATTTCCGCCACGCGCACCAGGTAACGGTCGTAGCAGTCGCCGTTGACGCCGACCGGGATGTCGAAATCGACCTCGGCGTACTTGGCGTAGGGCTGCTTCTTGCGCAGGTCCCAGGCGATGCCGGAGCCGCGGATCATCGGACCGGTCATGCCCCAGGCCAGGGCCTGCTCGGGCGAGATCACGCCCACGCCGACGGTGCGCTGCTTCCAGATGCGGTTGTCGGTCAGCAGCGTCTCGTACTCGTCGACGCGCTTGGGGAAATCGTCGGTGAACGCATCCAGGTAGTCGAGCATCGAGCCTTCGCGCCACTCGTTGAAGCGCTTGAGGCTGCCGCCCTTCTTCCACGGCGATTCCTTGTACTTCGGCATCCGCTCGGGCAGGTCGCGATAGACGCCGCCGGGACGGTAGTAGGCCGCGTGCATGCGCGCGCCGCTGACCGCCTCGTAGCAGTCCATGAGCTCTTCGCGCTCGCGGAAGGCGTACAGGAACACCGCCATCGCGCCCAGGTCGAGCGCGTTGGAACCGACCCACATGAGGTGGTTCAGGATGCGGGTAATTTCGTCGAACATGGTGCGGATGTACTGCGCGCGCTCCGGCGCCTCGATCCCCATCAGGGTTTCGATCGCGCGCACGTAGGCGTGCTCGTTGCACATCATCGACACGTAGTCCAGGCGATCCATGTAGCCGATCGACTGGTTGAACGGCTTGGACTCGGCCAGCTTCTCGGTGCCGCGATGCAGCAGGCCGATATGCGGGTCTGCGCGCTGCACGACTTCGCCGTCCATTTCCAGGATCAGGCGCAGCACGCCGTGCGCGGCCGGATGCTGGGGGCCGAAGTTGAGCGTGTAGTTGCGGATCTCGGCGTTGTTGAGGCCCGAGGTGCCGCTGTTGACGAACGGCATCGTGGTGGCGGGACTGGACATCACTTCACCTCGCCGCGCTGGGCGGCTTCGCCGACGGCGGTCTGGTAGCGCGCATCGTCGCGGATCACCCGCGGCACGCCGACGCGCGGCTCGATCGACACCGGCTCGTAGACCACGCGCTTCTTGTCGGCGTCGTAACGCACTTCGACATTGCCGATCAGCGGGAAATCCTTGCGGAACGGATAGCCGACGAAACCGTAGTCGGTCAGGATCCGGCGCAGGTCCGGATGGCCTTCGAAGATGATGCCGAACAGGTCGAAGGCTTCGCGCTCGAACCAGTTGGTGCCCGGCCAGACAGAGGTCAGCGAGGCCACCACCGGCAGGTCGTCGTTCTGAGCGTAGGTCTTCAGGCGCAGACGATGGTTGTGCTGGTACGACAGCAAGTGAGCGACCGCGGCGAAACGGCGCTCCGGCGTCGAGGCGTCGCCGTTGGGCGACTCGCCCCAACGGAAACGGCCGGCGCTCTTGCCTTCGACACCGCGCGAGAAACCTTCCGAGGACACGTCGGTGTCCCACTCGTCGCTGCCGTAGCTGAGATAGTCGACGCCGCTGACGTCGACGCATTGCTCGAAACCGAACTCGTCGCGCAGGGCGCGCGCCGCGGCCAGCCAGGCGGCCGGGGCCACTTCGAGGGTCAGTTCGCCGCGCGGTTCGGCCACGACGACCAGAGCGTCGGCGAAGCGTTCGCGCAGACGCTCGGCAAGGGTCGCGGCGCTCATTCGCGGACGCCCTGCTTGTGCTCGCCGAAGTTGGTGCCGCGGCGGATCTTGCGCTGCAATTGCAGGATGCCGTAGACCAGCGCTTCGGCGGTCGGCGGGCAGCCGGGCACGTAGACGTCGACCGGCACCACGCGGTCGCAGCCGCGCACGACCGCATAGGAATAGTGGTAGTAGCCGCCGCCGTTCGCGCAGCTGCCCATCGAGATCACCCACTTCGGGTCGGGCATCTGGTCGTAGACCTTGCGCAACGCCGGGGCCATCTTGTTGACCAGGGTGCCGGCGACGATCATCACGTCGGACTGGCGCGGCGACGGGCGGAACACCACACCGTACCGGTCCAGGTCCAGGCGCGAGGCGCCGGCGTGCATCATCTCGACCGCGCAGCAGGCCAGGCCGAAGGTCATCGGCCACATCGAGCCGGTGCGCGCCCAGTTCCACAAAGTGTCCAGATTGGTGGTCACGAACCCCTGCTGCAGCAGCGGATTCTCGCCTTCCGGACGCAGGATGTCGTCGAGGCGGCCTTCCGGGATCGGGTTGTGCATCAAGCCCGAAACCTTGTCGCCAACGGTTTGGATCACTCCCATTCGAGCGCTCCCTTCTTCCAGACGTAAACGAAGCCGAGCAGGAGCATGCTGGCGAAAATGCCCATCTCGATCAGGCCGATCGGTCCGAGGTCTCGGAACACCGTGGCCCAAGGCACGATGAAGATGATTTCCAGGTCGAAGATGATGAACTGGATGGCGATCAGGTAGTAGCGCACGTCGAACTGCATGCGCGCGTCTTCGAAGGCCTCGAAGCCGCATTCGTACGGAGACAGTTTCTCCGCAGTCGGGCGCTTGGGCCCGAGCGTATTGCCTACTACCAACAGGGCGACGCCAATGACGCTGGCGACGATCAGGAACAACAGAGTCGGCAGGTATTCGGCCAGCACGCGGTGTTCTCTCGGCTACTTGTTCGGCTACATGGGCGCGTTTCCGCGACCTTGGCTTGGCGCCCGGGCGCCCAGTCGTTGGGACGGCGGGTCGCGGCCCGCCGTGCGTGCCGCACCTGCGTACCGTGGTGCGAGTTGCGAATTGCTTGGAGCTAGGAGTGTGAAGCTAGGTTTGGAATGGTGCCCAAAGGGGGACTCGAACCCCCACGACCTAAGTCGCTACCACCTCAAGGTAGTGCGTCTACCAATTCCGCCATCTGGGCACTGTATCCAACCAAGCCATCCTGGCTTCGGCTTCGTAAGGGTCTTGCGAAGCCGCTCGGTCATCGCTGACCGGCCCCACCATCCCGGCGGGGCGCTGGAACTCTATTTTAACCTGTTTATCTCAGCCGCCAGTAGTCGGCTGCTTTGCCGGGGCTGCCTGCTCGGCCGGAACCTGCGCCGGCGTCGCGGCCGGAGCCGCGGGCACCTGGGTCGCCGGAGCGGGTGCCGCCGCCGGAGCGGACTGGCCTGCCGGCGCCTGCGGCACGCTGGTGGCCGGAGCCGCCGGAGTAGCGGAGGCCGGAGCGGCGGTCGCCGACGGGGCCGGAGCCGTCGCCTGCGGAACGCTGCCCATCAGGCCGACGCTGGGCTTGTCCGGAGTGGCCGAGGTGCGACTCGCCTGCCAGGCCATGAACAGGCTGATCACGAAGAACGCGATCGCCAGCCACTTGGTGGCCTTGGACAGGAAGTTCGACGAACCGCGGGCACCGAACACGGTCGCCGAGGCACCGCCGCCGAAGCCCGAGCCCGCCTGCGCACCCGCGCCGCGCTGCATCAGGATCAGCGCGATCATGGCGATCGCGATCAACACATAGATGACGTTGAGGAACAACAGCATCGTTAAGGATTCTTCGATTCGGACTGCTTGTTACGACCGCGCCGGGCCCGCCAGGTTCGTCGGGCCCGCTCGATCAGGGTGCCGCCGCAAGCGCGATGGCGTTGAAGTCCGCTGCGACCAGTGAGGCGCCGCCGACCAGGCCGCCATCGACGTCCGGCTGGGAAAACAGCGCGGCGGCGTTGTCGGCTTTCACGCTTCCGCCGTAAAGGATCGGTAGCGAGCCAGCGATTGTAGCATCGTGTGAAGCGATTTCGCTACGAATGAATGCGTGGACTTCCTGGGCCTGCTCGGGCGTTGCGGTCTTGCCGGTGCCGATGGCCCAGACCGGTTCGTAGGCCACGATCGCGCCGTCCAGGGCGGCCACGCCCAGCAGTTCGAAGATCGGGGCCAACTGTTCCTGCAGGCGCCACTGGGTCTTGCCGTCCTCGCGCTCGGACAGGGTCTCGCCGACGCACAGCACCGGCACCAGGCCCGCGGCCTTGGCGGCGGCGAACTTGCGCGCGACCAGTTCGCTGGTTTCGGCGTGGTACTGGCGGCGCTCGGAGTGGCCGACCAGGCCGTAGCCGGCGCCGACGTCCTTGAGCATCGCGGCCGAGACTTCGCCGGTGTAGGCGCCCTTCTCGTTGCTGCTCACGTCCTGGGCGCCGAAGCTCAGGCCGCGCTCGCCGTAGTGTTCGATCAGCTCGCCCAGGTAGGGCAGCGGCGGTAGGATCAGGCGCTCGACTCCGGCCGGCGGCGTCTGCGCTGCGACTTCGTCGAGCAGGGCGAAAGCGAACTCGCGGCTGCCGTGCAGCTTCCAGTTTCCGGCGACGATCCTGCGGCGCATGGCGACTCCTTTGATGCTGAGGCGCGCAGTTTACATTGGCGCAGCGAGGAACGAGGGATGAGACGTGAGGAGTGAGCCAAAGCAGCTCTCGGACTCGTTTCCAGCGCCTGCGCCCCCACCTGACGGCTCACCTGTCCTCGCTCACTCCTGCCTCATCGCCTGCATGAACCCCACGCCCTCCCCCACCCTACGCAGCTTCCCGCCGGTCGAGGCGCCCGACGCCAGGGTACTGGTGCTCGGCAGCATGCCCGGGGTCGCCTCGCTGACCGCCGGGCGCTACTACGCGCATCCGCAGAACCGGTTCTGGCCGATCATGGGCAGCCTGGTCGGCGCGGCGCCGGAGCTCGATTACCCGCGCAGGCTCGACATCCTTCGCGCGGCCGGAATCGCGTTGTGGGACGTGTTCGCCGAATGCGAGCGCGAGGGCAGCCTGGATTCGGCGATCCGCGACGACACTGCGGTCGCCAACGATTTCGCCGGTTTCCTGGCCCGCCATCCACAGGTGCGCACGGTGCTGTTCAACGGCGCCAAGGCCGAGCATGCCTTCCGCCGCTTCGTGCTCGGCCCGCTCGCCCGCCCCGACCTGATCCTGCGCCGGCTGCCCTCGACCAGCCCGGCCAACGCTTCGCAGCGCAACGAGGCCAAGTGGACGGCCTGGCGCGAGGCGCTGCGCGACGCCGGCGTCGCGGTCCGCGACTGAGGCCCGGGCGGCCGGCCCGGCCGATCGGCGCCTGCGCCAGCCGATCCGGCCACGAAAACCGCAACGGCGGCATCGCCGGCCGCACGGCCGCTGCACCGGAGCCGCGGTCCGGGTGATTCACGTCTGCAACATTCGCGACGCCGCCCCGGACCGGGGCGGAGCGCCGAAACCCGCGCCGCCACTGGCTTTCAGCCGCATGAACCCGGGCCGTCCGCGCCCCGCTCCGGTTCCGCCTGACGGTGTTTTTCGGCCGGGCCCCTGTCCTGCGCTGCAGGGCAGCGCCGTTTGTTGGGGAGAACCGCCCGACAGGCGCCCACCACCCTCGATCGATCGCTTGCGGCCCCTGCGGGCGCCGCGGGTAGCGGAGCCTTTCGTCCGCGCCAACAGGAAGTCGCTGCGCCGTCGTCGCGATCGACACCGCAGCGCCGAAACGCCGTTCGCGCCGCCCGGGTCGGAGCGCGAGCGGTCGCACAGGGACCGACCCGTTCATCCCTCAGGGAAGCGCTACCACAAGGAGTTCCACCATGAAGATCCATCGCCATCGCTCCACCCTGCAGCTCGCCGCCTTCAGTGCGCTCGTGCTGCTCTCGTCCACCGCCTCGGCCGTCGCCGGCGAGCGCGTGATCCGCACCGCGCAGGGCGACATCGCCGCGATCGATGCACCGAAGTCGCAGCAGCTCAATGCCAAGAACGCTCACGCCCATCCGTTCGCGACCGAACGCCAGCGCGCGGCGGCCCAGCCGATGGTCTGGATCGACCGCGGCGGCGACGCGGCGCCGCAGGCCGCCGAGCTGACCGACAAACTCGTGCGTGCCGCCGGCAGCGCCCCGGGCG
The DNA here is from genome assembly GCF_051217035.1 of Lysobacter sp. 1R34A. Taxonomy (NCBI): domain Bacteria; kingdom Pseudomonadati; phylum Pseudomonadota; class Gammaproteobacteria; order Lysobacterales; family Lysobacteraceae; genus Lysobacter; species Lysobacter sp. 1R34A. The sequence continues at coordinate 11,464 of NZ_JBPKJP010000042.1, read as the reverse complement.
GCAGCGCCCCGGCCTTCGGCAACTACCTGGCGCGCAGCCATTTCCGCGCCAGCTGGGACAAGCTCGAAGCGCTGGACAAGCGCCAGGGCGCCGCGCCGGACGCCACCATCTCCTCGGAGAAGGACGGCGCCCACTATCCGTACACGCGCTTCCTCGGCAATTACTACACCACCCAGTGGCAGGCCTCGCCGTGGAACAAGATCGGCAAGCTGTATTTCACCAAGCCCAATGGCAGCACCTCGTACTGCACCGCCAACGTGGCGAGCGGCAATTCGGTGCTGGTGACCGCCGCGCATTGCGTGTACTCGTTCGGCCAGGGCTGGAACTCGAACTTCCTGTTCGTGCCGGCCGAGCGCTACGGCGTGGCGCCGTACGGCAAGTTCGGCTGGAGCGCCGCGCGCGTGCCGACCAACTGGATCAGCTCGGGCACCCGCCGCTGGGACGTGGCGGTGATCAAGCTGACCGGCGAGCAGACCAGCGGCCTGCCGGTGACCAGCTACGTCGGTTGGCTCGGCCGCGCCTGGAACCAGCCTTACTCGCTGTACACCTACTCGCACGGCTACGCGAGCAACCTGAGCACGCAGTACACCAATATCTGCGCCGGTCAGACCTACGACTCGCCGACCGAAGGCACCAACGTCCTGGTCCAGGGCTGCGACATGACCTACGGCGCCAGCGGCGGCGGCTGGCTGATCAACTACACGCCGAATTCGAGCAGCGGCAACCACGTCAACAGCGTGGTCAGCGGCCCGCACATCGGCGCCTTCGGCACCGCCTGGGTCGGCGCGCGCTTCAACGACGACAACATCGTGCCGCTGTGCACGGCGATCGGGTGCTGACTCTTTCGGGACTCGGGACTCGGGACTCGGGACTCGGGATTCGGGATTCGGGATTCGGGATTCGGGGCCCGGGGCCCGGGGCTTGAATTTCCGCTGTAGGAATTCGGAGAGGGAACTCCGGCCCCAACGCGTTTAAAGAAAAGCCCGCCGATTGGCGGGCTTTTCCGTTCAGGGCGATACGGGGATCGAATGCTTCGTCATTTCCGCGAAGCCGGGCGCCACCTTCTCGGCGTAGCCGAACATCCGGAGACTTCAGAGCGATGTCGCGATGGAGCCCTGGATCCCCGCCTTCGCGGGGATGACGAGCAACAGCCGAAGCACGACGACCTCACCCGACATTGCGCCCCCCGCTTCACGAGTCCCCGGTTCCCAATCCCGAACATCAAGTCCCGACCATCGAGCCCCGAGTCCCGAGTCCCCAGTCCCGAACACCGAGTCCCGAACATCGACTCCCGAGCCGGAACCCCCGGGCGCCTACTTGAGCTTGATCTCCCGCAGCCGCTCTTCGAGGTAGCCCTGGGCGGTGATCGGCTCGGGGTAGCGGCTGGGGTTGTCCGGAGTGATCGTCGAGGGCAGCACGTCGATCAGGAAATCCGGGTTGGGGTGCAGGAAGAACGGCGTGGAGTAGCGCGGCTGGCGCGCCTTCTCGCCCGGCGGATTGACCACGCGGTGGGTGGTCGAGGGGTATACGTGGTTGGTCAGGCGCTGCAGCATGTCGCCGATGTTGACCACGATGGTGTCGGCATCGGCGGTGAACGGCACCCACTCGCCCTTGCGCGACTTCACTTCCAGGCCGGCCGAGCTCGCGCCGACCAGCAGGGTGATCAGGTTGATGTCCTCGTGGGCGCCGGCGCGCACGTTGGGGATGTCGTCGGTGGTGATCGGCGGATAGTGGATCGGGCGCAGGATCGAATTGCCCGAATCGGTCTTGTCGGCGAAATACTGCTCGGGCAGGCCGATATGCAGGGCCAGCGCGCTGAGCACGCGCGAACCGAGGCGGTCGAGCGACTGGTACAGGCCATAGGCCTGTTCGCGGAAATCGGGGATCTCCTCCGGCCACAGGTTCGGCGGCATCTCGGCGGCGTACTTGGAGTCGCGCGGGATCTCGCGGCCGACGTGCCAGAACTCCTTGAGGTCGAAATGCTTGGAATCCTTGGCGGTCTCCACGCCGAACGGGGTGTAGCCGCGTGCGCCGCCGCCGCCGGCGACGTGATACTTGCGCTTGACCTCTTCGGGCAGGGCGAAAAAGCGCTTGAACACGTCGTAGGAGCGGTCGATCTGCTGGTCCGAGATGTCGTGACCGCGAATGCCGGCGAAGCCCCATTCGCGATAGGCCGCACCGAGCTCGGCGACGAAGGCGTCGCGGTCGGTGTCGAAGCGGCGGATGTCCAGGGTGGGAATCTGACTCACGTTGACGTTCCTGTTGATGTTTCTTCCGGGCAGACCGCTATCTTCGCTCAAAGCCGGCGGTTGCGTGCAAGGCGGCCTGCGCAGCGGGCCGGCCCTATCGGCACTGTCCCCCGCGCAATGGCCCGCCCATGGCGCCTGCCCCGCACCGGGCGGCCCCTATGCCCCGTGGGCCGCCCGCAGGGACAGCCCGCCGGGATGAACGCCATCCCGCGCGGCGCCCCCTCCCTCCGGCGGTTCTCCGCGGCTGTGTTACACGATAAAGTCGCGCCCCGACCCGGCGCTGTTGACCGGCAGCGCCACCGCCCGCCCGAGAACGCGCCTTAGATGGATGACCTAGCCGCCCGCCCAGCCTTCACGGTGCGTCGCGCCCTGGCCTGGCTGACCGGGTTCACCCTGACCAATGCGGCGGCGGCGATCGCGATCGCCGGGTTCAACATCCCCTTCGGCCACCTGGCCCAACACTGGAAGGCCGCGTTCTTCCTGACCGTGGCCCTGCCCGGGCATTTCCTGTTCTTCGGCGCCCTGCTCGGCGTGGTGCCGCTGCTGCTGGGCTGGATCGGCCGGCGCCTGCGCTGGATGACGGTCGCCGCGGTGCTGCTGCAATCGGCCTGGCTGTGCCTGCTGGTCGCCGACGCCAAGGTTTTCGCCCTGTACCGCTTCCATCTCAACGCCATGGTCGCGAACATGGTGTTCGGCGGCGCGATGCAGGACCAGGTGGTGTTTTCCGGCACGGTGTGGGGGCTGATCGCGCTCGCGATCGGCTCGGTGCTGGCGCTGGAGATCCTCGCCGCCTGGCTGTGGTGGCGCGTACTGGAACGCCGGCCCGGCATGCTCGGCATCGTCAAGGCCTGGTGGATCGCGGCCGCGGTGATGCTGGTCGGCCAGGGCATGGTCGCCTACTACGACGCCCGCGGCGACCGCACGGTGATGTCGCAACTGCCCTACATCCCGTGGGCGCAGCCGATCACCCTGAAGGACGCCCTGCACCGCTTCGGCGTCGGCGACGACGAGTCCGCGCGCCTGCCGAGCGAGGGCGAAGGCCTGCTGGCCTACCCGCGCCGGCCGCTGCAGTGCGAGGCCCAGCCCAAGCTCAACGTGGTGGTGATCCTGCTCGAATCGCTGCGCTACGACGTGCTCACCCCCGAGGTGATGCCGAACACCTGGCGCTACGCGCAGCAGTCGCTGAATTTCCAGGATCACTACAGCGCCGGCAACGCCACCCGCTTCGGGGTGTTCGGCCTGCTCTACGGCCTGCCCGGCGGCTACTGGCACAAGATGCTCGCCGAACAGCGCGGCTCGGCCCTGATCGGCCAGATGAAGCGCGACGGCTACGGCATGCACATCTACGGCAGCGCGCCGTTGTACAACCCGGAGTTCGACCGCACCGCGTTCTCGGAAGTGCGCGAGCACATCGTCAACGGCCCGCGAGAGCGCAAGAGCGCCGAACGCGACCAGGCGATCCTGGAACGGCTGCAGGCCGACATCGCCGCGACCGCGGCCGGCCGGCGCTTCTTCGGCTTCGTGTTCCTGGATTCGCCGCACCAGCCCTATTACATGCCCAAGGGCTATGCCTCGCCGTTCCAGCCGATGGCGAAAGAGATCAACGTGTTCGAATTCGGGCCGGACCACGACCCGACTCCGGAATTCAATCGCTACCGCACCTCGGTGCGCTACAGCGACGAGCTGATCGGCCGTTTCCTCGCCCGGCTCCAGGCCGGCCCCTTCGCCGACAACACGGTGGTGGTGATCACCGGCGACCACGGCGAGGAATTCAACGACCTCAAGCAGAACTACTGGGGCCACAACGGCAATTTCTCCGACTATCAATTGCGCACGCCGTTCGTGCTGCATTGGCCGGGCAAGGCGCCGCAGAAGATCGCCCACACCACCTCGCACGAAGACCTGGTGCCGACCCTGATGCGGCATGCGCTCGGCTGCCGCAACGACAGCGCCGACTACAGCACCGGTCGCGACCTGTTCGGCCCGGGGCAGCCCTCGCGCCCGCTGCTCGTGGAGAGTTGGTCGCAGCGCGGCATCCGCCAGGGCGACCGGATCTATCTGTTCGACAACTACGGCGCCGCCACCGTGGTCGACCGCCAGTACCGCCCCCTGCCCGACGCCAAGGTCGACCCGGCGGCGGTCAGCCAGTCCTGGGAAATGCTGACGCGGTTTCAACAGCGTTGAGGGACGCGCGGCAGGCCATGTCTCCCTAGTAGGAGCGGCGTGAGCCGCGACCGCGGGGCAGCCGATGGCTGCGCAAAGCCGGACAGATCACGGTCGCGACTTGCGTCGCTCCTACCCCAAAGCCGCGTGCTCTTGGGTAGGAGCGGCGCGAGCCGCGACCACGGGGTCGCCAATGGCCGCGCAAAGCCGGATAGATCACGGTCGCGACTTGGGTCGCTTCTACCCCAAAGCCGCGGGCTCTTGGATAGGAGCGGCGCGAGCCGCGACCATGGGGTCGCCGATGGCCGCGCAAAGCCGGATAGATCACGGTCGCGACTTACGTCGCTCTACATGAGCTTAAGCAGGCCAAAAAAATCGCACCGGTGCCTGGGCACGGGTGCGATCGTTGTCGCGCTCGCAACGTTAGACGGCGGCGCGTACGGCGTCGGCCAAGGTGTCTAGCGTCGTCTGCATGAGGGTGGCTTCGTCGGCCTCGACGGTCACCCGCACCACCGGCTCGGTGCCGGAGGGGCGCAGGAAGGCGCGTCCACGGCCGGCCACGGCGGCTTCGGCCTGGGCCAGGGCCTGTTGCACCGACGCCGCTTCGGTCGGCTTGTTGCTGCCTTCGTAGCGGACGTTGATGGTCTTCTGCGGCACGCGGTTCAGGCCTTCGAGTGCGGTGCGCAGGCTCAGGCCGCGACGGCCCAGCACTTCGAGCACCTGCAGCGCGCTGACGATGCCGTCGCCGGTGCTGGTGCGGTCCAGGCACAGCAGGTGGCCGGAGGCTTCGCCGCCGAGCACGCCGCCGTGGGCGATCAATTGCTGGTGCACGTAACGGTCGCCGACCTTGGCGCGCAGGAACGGGATGCCGCGCTGTTCGAAGGCGCGTTCCAGGCCATAGTTGGTCATCAGGGTGCCGACCACCGGGCCCTGCAGGCGGCCGCTGTCCTGCCAGTCGGTGGCGAGCACGTACAGCAGGTCGTCGCCGTCGCAGATGCGGCCTTCGCCGTCGACGAACAGCACGCGGTCGCCGTCGCCGTCGAAGGCGATGCCGAGGTCGGCGCCGGTCGCGCGTACGCGCTCGACCAGGGTTTGCGGGTGGGTCGAGCCCACGCCGTCGTTGATGTTGAGGCCGTTCGGCTCGATCCCGATCGCATCGACCCGGGCGCCGAGCTCGCTCAGCACCAGCGGGCCGCTCTGGTAGGTCGCGCCGTTGGCGCAATCCATGGCGATGCGCATGCCGCTGAGGTCGAAACCGCGCGGCACCGAGTTCTTGCAGGCTTCCAGGTAACGGCCGATGGCGTCGCGCGTGCGCACGGCCTTGCCGAGGCGTTCGGATTCGACGGTCTGGAACGGTTCCTCGAGCGCGGCTTCGATCGCCAGTTCGGTCTCGTCGTCGAGCTTCTCGCCTTCGGCCGAGAAGAACTTGATGCCGTTGTCGTAGTGCGGGTTGTGCGAGGCCGAGATGACGATGCCGCCATCGGCGCGCAGCGAACGGGTCAGGTGGGCGACCGCCGGAGTCGGCATCGGGCCCATCAGCTGCACGTCGACGCCGGCGGCGACCAGGCCGGCTTCGAGCGCGGCCTCGAACATGTAGTTGGAGATGCGGGTGTCCTTGCCGATGATGACCATCGGGTTGCGCCAGCCGCGCCGGATCAGCGCATGGCCGTAGGCGTTGCCCAGGCGCAGGACGAAATCGGCCGAGATGGGGCCCTCGCCGACCCGGCCGCGGATGCCGTCGGTGCCGAAATACTTACGTGCCATACAGTTCAACCTCCAGGTAGCGCGACGCGTCGCACCTGGACGCGCGCGCTGGATGTGATCGGGAAAGGAACGAAGACATCGCCGACGACCGGCGCCCCCAGGCCATCCAGCCCGCCGTCGTGTGCAGATTCGTCGGAACGGTGTCGACCGTCCCGCGATGACCGAGCGGTCGCACCGCTGCGATCAAGCCGCTGCCTCGGCGTCGTCTTCGGGTTGAGATTGTTTCATCATCATCGCCAAAAGATGGGCGAGACGATCACGCATTTCGCGACGGTCGCAAATCTGGTCGACCGCGCCGTGCTCGACCAGGAACTCGCTGCGCTGGAAACCTTCGGGCAGTTTTTCGCGCACGGTCTGTTCGATCACGCGCGGACCGGCGAAGCCGATCAGCGCTTCGGGCTCGGCCATGTTGATGTCGCCGAGCATCGCGAACGAGGCCGACACGCCGCCGGTGGTCGGATGGGTCATCACCGAGATGTACGGCAGGCCGGCCGCGCGCAGGCGGCCGAGCGCGGCCGAGGTCTTGGCCATCTGCATCAGCGAGAACAGGCTTTCCTGCATGCGCGCGCCGCCGCTGGCGGAGAAGCACACGAACGGGCTGCCGATCTCGAGCGCGGATTCGGCGCCAAGGGCGAAGCGCTCGCCGACCACCGAACCCATCGAGCCGCCCATGAAGGCAAAGTCGAACGAACACGCCACCAGCGGCCGCTGCTTGAGCGTGCCGCGCATGGTGATCAGCGCATCGCGTTCGCCGGTGGCTTTCTGCGCGGCCTTGATGCGCTCGGAGTACTTTTTCTGGTCCTTGAACTTGAGCACGTCGGTCGGGCCCAGCTCGGCGCCGATTTCGACCGTGCTGCCGGCGTCGAACAGCGCGTTCAGGCGCGCGCGGGCGCGGATCGGCATGTGGAAACTGCACTTCGGGCAGACCTCGAGGTTTTCCTCGAGCTCGGGGCGGTACAGCACCGCGCCGCAGCGCTCGCACTTTTCCCACAGCCCCTCGGGCACGCTGCGCCGTTTCGCCGCGCCGGATTCGGTGCGGATGCCGGACGGCATGAGTTTCTTGAGCCACGACATACGATGGAACCTTCTGTTCAGGCAGCTAAATAAAGGACCGGAGCGACGAGGGTGAGACCACCGCCGCCGCCAGCCTAGCGGGTCAGTTTAACGCAGCGAACCATACGGTCCGAGGCTCAGCCGTCCAGGGCCTGTCGCAGCGGCGTCAGGAAGCCCCGCGCGGCCCCGGCCGCGGCCTGCGCGTCGGCGGCCTCGGCGAGCTCGGCCACCAGCGCGCTGCCGACCACCACGCCGTCGGCCTCGCGGGCCATGGCGGCGGCGCTGGCGGCGTCCTTGATGCCGAAACCGGCCACCACCGGCACCCGGCTGCGGGCGCGGATGGTGTGCAGGCGATCGTTGGCGGCGCCGGTGTCGAGGCGGTCGGCGCCGGTCACGCCGGCGAAGCTGACGTAGTACAGGTAACCCTGGGCGTCGTCGCAGAGCAGCGCCAGGCGCGCGTCGGTGGTGGTCGGCGAGGCCAGCAGGATCAGGGCCAGGCCGGTCTCGTTGAAGGCCGCGCGCAGGTCCCCGGCCTCTTCCGGCGGCAGGTCGACCAGCAGCACCCCGTCGACGCCGGCCGCGACCGCGTCGCGGGCGAAGCGCGCGTTGCCGCGGATCTCGATCGGGTTCAGATAGCCCATCAACACCACCGGGGTGTCGGCGTCGCGGCCGCGGAACTCGCGCACCGCTTCGAGCACCCAGCTCAGGCCGGCGCCGCGCGCGATCGCGCGCTCGGAGCTGCGCTGGATGGTCGGGCCGTCGGCCATCGGATCGGAGAACGGCACCCCGAGCTCCAGCACGTCGGCGCCGGCCTCGACCAGCGCGTGCATCACCGGCACCGTCGCCTCCAGCGAGGGATCGCCGGCGGTGACGAACGGGATCAGCGCCTTGCGTCCGGCGGCCTGCAGTTGTTGGAACTTGGCGTCGATGCGATTCATAGGGACAGGAGTGAGAAGTGAGGAATGAGAAGTGAGCGGTTCAAAAGCGCGGGGGGTGATTCGAGGCGATGGCAATGCACTGGCCTTTCGCTCATTCCTTACTCCTCTACACTCACTCCTCGCTTCAAAAATGCAGCCCCTCGCGCCCGGCGATCGTATGCACGTCCTTGTCGCCGCGGCCGGACAGGTTGCACAGCACGACCTGGTCCTTCGGCATCGAGCGCGCGAGCTTGATCGCCTGTGCGATCGCATGGCTGGATTCCAGCGCGGCCAGGATGCCTTCGGTGCGTGCCAGAGTGCGGAAGGCGTCGAGCGCTTCGTCGTCGGTCACGCCGACGTATTCGGCGCGGCCGGCATCCTTGAGGAAGGCGTGTTCGGGGCCGACGCCGGGGTAGTCGAGGCCGGCGGACACCGAATGGGTCTCGATGATCTGGCCGTCGTCGTCGCACAACACGTAGGTGCGGTTGCCGTGCAGCACGCCGGGACGCCCGGCCGCGAGCGAGGCGGCATGACGGCCGGTGTCGATGCCGTCGCCGGCCGCTTCGGCGCCGACGATGCGCACCGAGGGGTCGTTGAGGAAGGCATGGAACAGGCCGATCGCATTGCTGCCTCCGCCGACGCAGGCGGTGATCGCATCGGGCAGACGGCCGTATTCGGCCATCATCTGCGCCCTCGCCTCGCGCCCGACCACCGCGTTGAAGTCGCGGACCATGCGCGGGTACGGATCGGGCCCGGCCACGGTGCCGATGATGTAGAAGGTGTCGCGCACGTTGGTGACCCAGTCGCGCATCGCTTCGTTGAGCGCGTCCTTGAGGGTCTGCGAGCCGCTGGTCACCGGCACCACGGTCGCGCCGAGCAGCTTCATGCGGTAGACGTTGATCTTCTGCCGCTCGATGTCGGTCGCGCCCATGTAGACCACGCATTCCAGGCCCAGGCGCGCGGCCACGGTGGCGCTGGCGACGCCGTGCTGGCCGGCGCCGGTCTCGGCGATGATGCGGGTCTTGCCCATGCGGCTGGCCAACAGGGCCTGGCCGATGGTGTTGTTGATCTTGTGCGCGCCGGTGTGGTTCAGGTCTTCGCGCTTGAGCAGGATCTGCGCGCCGCCGACTTCGTCGCTGAGGCGCTGCGCGTGGTAGATCGGGCTCGGTCGGCCGACGTAATGGGCCAGGTCGCGCTCGAATTCGGCGATGAAGGCCGGATCGATGCGGGCCGCGTCGTAGGCCGCGGCCAGCTCTTCGAGCGGCGCGATCAGGGTCTCGGCGACGAAGCGGCCGCCGAAGCGGCCGAAGTGACCGGAGGCGTCCGGATAGGCGTGGAAATCGATGGGGTCTGCGGACATCGGCTCGGGCGCGTTCTGCATCGGGGCGGACATCGCCGCGGGGGCGACGGGAACGGGTGAGTTTAGGGCATCGAGGCGATCACCGTACGCACGAGGTGATCGCAGAATGGCGGCGCGGGCCGCAAGCACCGGCCCGCGGCCTTGCGTGGGGCCTCAGCCGGCGTGGCAGTCGGCGCGGCGCACTTCTTCGACGAAGTGGCGCATCTTGTCGCCGTCCTTGAGCCCGGGCGCGCTTTCGATGCCGCTGGACACGTCCACGCCCCAGGGCAAGGTCGCCTGGATCGCCTCGAACACGTTGTCCGGGGTGATGCCGCCGGCGAGCACGAACGGCTTCTGCACGCCGACCGGAATCCGGGTCCAGTCGAAGGTCTTGCCGCTGCCGCCGCTGCCGCCGCGGGCATGGCTGTCGAACAGGAAGCCGGCTGCGCCCGGGTAACGCACGTGCAGGGCCGAAGGATGCTGGTCGGCCAGTTCGCCCCCCATCGCGATCGCTTTCAGATACGGCACGCCGAAGGCGCGGCAGAACGCATCGTCTTCGTTGCCGTGGAATTGCAGCAGGCTCGGCCGGACCTGGCGCACCACTTCGCGCACCTCGTCGACCGGGTTGTCCATGAACAAGGCGACCGCGTCGACCAGGGGCGCCAGGGCCTGGCGCATGGCGCGCGCCTCCTCGGCGGCGACGCGGCGGATGCTCCCGGCGGCGAACACGAAGCCGATGGCGTCGGCGCCGAGCTCGCAGGCCAGGCGGACATCGCCCGGACGGGTGAAGCCGCAGAACTTGATGCGGGTGCGGAACAGGGTGCGGGGCGTTGGCTGGCTCAAAACGTAACCTCGGCAGGGAGCTGGCAGTCGGCGGGATAACGCGGGCCGACGAACACCAGCCCCGAAGACGGCGCGGTCGGGCCGGCGACGGTACGGTCGCGTCCGGCCAGCAGGTCCCCGATCCATGCCTCGGGTTGTTCGCCCCGGCCCACGAGCAACAAGCTTCCGACAATATTGCGCACCATATGGTGAAGAAAGGCGTTGGCCTGGACTTCCATCTCGACCACCTCGCCGTCGCGGCGCACGCCGATGTACTGCAGGTCGCGGCGGGCATGCGGGGCCTGGCAATGCACGGTGCGGAACGCCGAGAAGTCGTTCTCGCCCAGCAGGGCCTGCGCGGCGCGGTGCATGGCCCCGGCATCGAGCGGGCGGCGCTCCCAGGTCAGGTACTGGCGCTCCAGGGCCGGCCGCACCGGGCGGTTGAGGATCCGGTAGCGGTAGCGGCGCGCCCGGGCCGAGAAACGGGCGTGGAAATCCGCCGCGACCGGCACGCACCAGCGCACGCACACCGACGGCGGCAGCCGCGAGGTGGTGCCGAGGACCCAGCCGCGCAGGTCGCGCCGGGCGCTGCTGTCGAAGTGGACGACCTGGCAGGAGGCGTGGACGCCGGCGTCGGTGCGCCCGGCGCAGGTCACCTCGACTCGACCGCCGGCGACGAACGACAGCGCCTCCTCGAGCGTGCTCTGCACCGTGGCCTCGCCGCGCAGGTCCGGCTCGCCCGGGCGCACCAGGCGCTGCCAGCCGGAGAATTCGCCGCCATCGTATTCCACGCCCAGGGCGTAACGGCGCAGCGGCGCCGCCATTGCGGAAGGAGCCGCCTCGGTGGAGGACGCAGCCAGAGTCTCGAAAACTTCGGTCATGCCTGATTCGGCCGCGCGCTGGCGCGGCTCAACTCAACTCTGGGATTCGAGTTCGCGCAGCAGGCGCGCGGCCTGCTGGCGGGCCGCGTGGTCGCCGTTGATCAGCACCTCGCCGAGCAACTGGCGGGCGCTGCTTTCGTCGCCGAGGTCGAGGTAGGCCCGGGCCAGCTCGATGCGCTCCTGGCCCGGCGCAGTCGCCGGCTGGGCGTCGGCGCCGGGCGGATCGAACACCGGCGCCGGGACGGAGGCCTGCACCGGCGGAGGCGCCGGCTCGGC
>NZ_JBPKJP010000041.1:0-34226 GCF_051217035.1 Lysobacter sp. 1R34A | reverse complement strand
TCGACCCGGCGCCGCCGGCGCAGACCGGCGCCCGGTCCGAAAACGGCCAGCCGGTCCAGGCCGCACTCGCCGGCGGCGACGGAGCGGCCAGCGAAATCCTGCTCGAGCCCGGCGCGGCCGCGCCGATCCCGGTGCTCAGCGCGCCGGACCTGGAAGCCTACGTCGACGGCCTGGTGCCGTTGGCGATCGCGCGCGGCGGACTCGCCGGCGCGGTCGTGGTGGTGGTGCGCGACGGCCAGGTGCTGTTGGCGAAAGGCTACGGCTACGCCGACGTGGAGCAGCGCAAGCCGATGGACGCCGCGCGCACCCTGGTGCGCCCGGGCTCGATCTCGAAATTGTTCGTCTGGACCGCGGCGATGCAGTTGGTCGAGCAGGGCAAGCTCGACCTCGACGCCGACGTCAACCGCTACCTCGACTTCACGATCCGCGACTACGCCGGCCAGCCGGCGACGATGCGCCAGCTGATGACCCACACCGCCGGTTTCGAGGAATCGGCCAAGCATCTGTTCGCCGCCGACCCATCGCGGCTGTTGCCGCTCGAGCGGTATCTGAAGCGGGTGCAGCCCGAACGCATCTATCCGCCCGGCAAGGTGCCGGCGTATTCCAACTACGGCGCCGCGCTCGCCGCCTACATCGTCCAGCGCATCAGCAAGCAGCCTTTCGACGACTACATCGAAGCCAAGGTGTTCGCGCCGCTGCGCATGCGCCAGTCCAGCTTCCGCCAGCCGCTGCCGAAGGGCCTCGCCGGCGACATGGCCAAGAGCTACAGCGCCGCCGGCGCCGCGCCGATTCCGTTTGAGCTGGTCAACCCGGCGCCCGCCGGCAGCCTGTCGACCACCGGCCTGGACATGGCGCGTTTCATGATCGCGCAGCTCGACGAACGCGGCGCCGGCGCGGCGCCGATCCTGCAACCGCACAGCCTGCAGACCCTGCATGCGACCGCGTCGCGGCCGATCCCGGGCCTGGATGCGATGGCACTGGGGTTTTTTCGTCGCGACACGCGCGGCCCGGTGGCGATCGGCCACGGCGGCGCGACCGAGGCTTTCCAGAGCAATCTGGTGTTGCTGCCGGCGCACGGGCTCGGCTTGTTCGTGTCCGCCGACGGCCCCGGCAGCGCCGGGCGCGCGCTGCATCGCGACCTGATCCAGGGCGTGATTCAGCGTTATTTCCCGGTGCGTGCGGCGCAGCAGCCGACGCTGCCGACGGCGCGTCTGCACGCCGAGCAACTCGCCGGCCGCTACGAGAGCAGCCGTTCGTCGAGCAGCAATTTCCTCGCTATCGCGCGCCTGCTCGGCAGCGCCAAGATCGAGGTCAACGACGACGACACCCTGAGCGTGTCGGCGTTCCGCACGCCCGACGGCCGGCCCAAGCGTTGGCGCGAAGTCGAGCCCTATGTCTGGCGCGAAGTCGGCGGCGACAGCCTGCTCGCGGCCAAGCTCGACGGCAACCAGGTGATCGCGGTCAGCAGCGACGACGTGCCGGCGGCGATGTGGTTGCAGCCGGTGCCGGGCTGGCGTTCGCCGGGCTGGATGCTGCCGCTGTTGTGCCTCGCGCTCGCGGTGCAGGCGCTGGCGGTGCTGTTGTGGCCGGTCGCGGCGCTGGTGCGCCGCCACACCCAACGGCGATTGCTGCTGAGCGAACGCGATCGCCGCCTGCGCTTGCTGAGTTTCCTCGGCTTGATCGGCAATCTCGCGCTGGCCTTGCTGTGGCTGTGGATCGTCGTCCGCATCGACGCTTCGGTGCGGATGCTCGACGGCGCGCTCGATCCCTGGATTCGCCTCGCTCAGTTGCTGGGGCTGGCGAGCGTGGCGACGGCGCTGGTCGCAGTGCTCAACGCGCGCGCGGTGTGGCGCGCGTCGCCGCAGCGCCTGCGCCGGGTCTGCGCGATCGCGGTCGCCGCGGCCAGCGTGGCGATGGTCTGGTACGTATTTGCGTTGCGGACGATGAGTTGGTCGCTGGTGTATTGAGTCGCCGCGGCGAGCATCGCCTGAAACGACGAGGCCGCGGAGCGATCCGCGGCCTCGTCGCTTGATGCGCGATGTCGCCCTCGGCTCAGCGCTTGCCCTTTTGCGCCGGCACGAAGTCCTCGCGCACCGCCTTGCCGAGCAGGTCCGGCGGCAGCAGGCCCTGGTCGAGCAGGTAGTTGTTGAACTTGAGCCGGTCGAAGCGATCGCCGAGCGCCAGTTCGGTTTCCATGCGCAGTTCCAGGATGCGGCTGTAGCCGTAGAAATAGCTGCCGGCCTGGCCCGGTGCGCGGAACATGTAGCGGTCGAGTTCCTGCTTGGCCATCGCCTCGGACAGGCCGACCTGCTCGGACAGCACCCGCCCGGCGTTGGCGCGGTCGGTGAGGCCGAGGTTGAGCATCGGGTCGAGGATCGCGCGCGCCGCGCGCAGCAGGCGGAACTGCAGCGCGATCAGCTGCCCGTCGAGCGGCTCGTACGGCACCATCTCGGCTTCGGCATACAGCGCCCAACCTTCGACGTTGACCGAGTTGAAGGCGAACATCGAACGCGCCAGCGAGATGCCGCGCTCGACCATCGCGGTGAACTGCAGTTCGTGGCCCGGGCGGCCCTCGTGCGCGGACAGGGTCCAGGCCACCGACTCGTAGTTGAAGTCGTCGTACTGCAGGGCCTTGCCGTCGGGGCTCGGCACCGACAGCGGCAGCACGAACTGGCCTTGTTGGCCGGTGTTGCCGACCAGCGGCGCCGGCAGGAAGTGCGGCGCCGGCTGCGCCGCCGATTCGGCCTCGCTGCCCAGGCGCATCACCATCGGCCGCTGCGGCACGTCGACGATCCTCTGCTCGCGGATGATCGGGTCGATCGCGTCGATCACCTTGCGATAGCGCGGTTCGAGCTGGTCGTTGGGGATGGTGTCGCGCTTGAGCGCGCGTATGACCTGCACATAGTCCTGCGGGTCGGCGACCTTGAGCCCCTTGGCCTTAGCGACCAGCGGCGCGAGTTGCGCCATCGCCGCGCGGGTTTCCATGAACTCGACCTGGGCGCGGCGGATCAGCAACTGCGGGTCGACGTCGATGCCGAACTGCTTGAGCGAATAAGCGTACAGCTCGGGCGGCAGGCGCGCATCGCTGCGCGCCTTCGGCAGCACCGTGCTGCGGGTCCACTGGCCGTACTCGCGCAGTTGGGTCTCCATCGCCTTCAGCGCCGGCTCGGCGCCGCCGATCTTGTATTTCTCGAACAGCTTGCGGATGCCGGCGACATAGGTGTCGACGTTGCTCAGGGCCTGCTCGACTTCGAGCTTGGTCGGCTGCAGCAGGTTGGTATCGCTCAGGCGCTCCTCGTAGCGCTGGCGCGCGAGCACGGTCAGCGGCTCGCTGCCCGGCGCCAGGCCGACATAGGCGTTCAGGCGCGCGAGCGCGGCGCCGTGGCGTTCGGGGGTCTGCTCCGACAGCAGCGCCTGCATGCCCGAGAACACGGTCTGCGGCGCGTCGAACCACGGCAGCATCAGGCGCTCGTTGAGCGCGCTGCCTTCGATGTTGTCCTCGGCGGCCTGGATCATGATCTGCAGGTCCTGGCGCACGTCGGCGTTGCGCTCGACTTCGAGCTTGGCCTGCAGCCCGCGCTTGGCCTCGGCCATCGCCGCGCGGAAGCGCTTGCCGACCTCGGGCTTGAGGTCGCTGACCTTGTCGTCGTAGCCGGGCACGCCGAAGAACGACATCTGTTCGGGGGCGAAACGGCCCTGGGCTTCGATCAGGATCTTGGCGTATTCGTTGCTCTGCGCGACCCAGGCCGGCACCGGCTTGGCGGCGGCTTGCGGTGCAGCCTTCGGCGCGGGGGCGGCTTCGGCGGGGGCGAAGGCGAGTGTGGGCGCGGACAGCGCCAGGGCGACGGCGAAAACGAGCGGCTTCATGAGGTGGCTCACTGGGTTGAAGTGGCCAGCATCGGCGCGGCGGCGCGCCGGGCCAAGCGCCGAAGGTCATGCGGCGGGGCGGGATCGACCGGAGAACAACGAGTTCGAGCGGGCCGGGACCGCCACGACGATGCTGCGCCGGGCGGTCTGGCGAAGGGGCGTGGTCTAAGCGCTCACAGCAGATCGATCGAGGTGTGGTCCGCGTCGAGATTGACCCGCATCACGTGATAGCGCCAGGCGCCCTGCTCCTTGACCGCTTCGATCTGCACGTCGCCCTTGCCCTTCGGGCCGCGCACGAAGATGAACAGCTTGGCCACGCCGTCCTCCTTCGGCTCGACCGCGCCGAGCACGAAGGTGTCCTCGAGCGGCTCGCCGAGCGCGGCTTTCACTTCGGGATTCGCGCGCGCCCGGTCCATCGCCTCGATGAAGGGCGGGGTGTAGCGCATGGAATCCATCACCGAATAAGTCATCCATGCCCCGATCGCGAGGCTCAGGGTGAACAACGTGCCCAGGGCCAGCAGCAGGGTCAGGATCCAGTGACGCTGTACCCAGGGCTTGCGATAAGGCGCGGCGGGACGGGAGGCGTTCATGGCAGGGCATCCATTCGGTGGGCGTCGGCGCGCTCAGGGCTTGAGGCAGCGGTCGAAGAAGTCTTCGGTCAGGCGCAGCCGGTGCAGGTTGTCGCGGCCGCGCAGGCCGTGCTTGGCGCCCGGATAGGTCATCAGCTCGAACGGTTGGCCGCGTTGTTGCAGAGCGCTCATCAGCACGGTCGAGTTGGTGAACAGGACGTTGTCGTCGGCCATGCCGTGGATCAGCAACAGCTTCGAGGTCAGCCCGTCGATGTGCTCGAGCACGCGGCCTTCGCGATAGCCCTCGGGGTTGGCCTTCGGCAAGCCCATGTAGCGCTCGGTGTAGTGCGTGTCGTACAGGCCCCAGTCGGTGACCGGCGCGCCGGCGACGCCGCAGGCGTAGCGGTCGCTGGCCTTCGCCAGCAGCATCAAGGTCATGTAGCCGCCGTTGGACCACCCGTAGACGCCGATCTTGTCGCCGTCGACCCAGGGCTGTGACTGCAACCACTCGACGCCCTTGAGCTGGTCGGCCACTTCCACCGTCCCCTGCTTGCCGTACAGCGCGCCGCCGAAGGCCGCGCCGCGGCGCGGCGTGCCGCGGTTGTCGATCGAGAACACCACGTAGCCGCGCTGGGCCAGGTACTGGTTGAAGTCCGGCGACCAAGTGCGCTTGACGGTCTGGGTGGCCGGGCCGCCGTAGACGTAGACCACCACCGGATAGCGCCGGCCCGGGTCGAAGCCGGTCGGCTTGATCAGGCTGTAATGCAGCGGGGTCTTGCCGTCGGCGGCGCGGATGGTGCCGTATTCGACCGGGCGCTGCGCGGCGCGGTACGGCGCGAACGGATGCGCGGCGTCGTCGAGATCGTTGTCGATCAGTGCGGCGATGCGGGTGCCGTCGTTGCGGTACAGCTCCAGCTGCGGCGGCGTGGTCGGGTTCGACCAGGCGTCGACGTAGACCTTGGCGTTGTCGGCGAAGCTGGCCGAGTGGTACCCGTCGGCCTTGGACAGGCGTTCGACCGGGCCGCCGGCGAGGGCGACGCGATAAACCTGGCTGTCGAGCGGCGAGTCCTTGCCGGCGGCGAAATAGACCTGGCCGGCGTCTTCGTCGACCGCGAGCACGCTGTCGACCGGCCAGTCGCCGGAGGTCAGCGCGGTCGCCTTGCCGTCGTCGCCGAGCAGGTACAGATGCTCATGGCCGCTGCGCTCGCTGTTCCACAGCAGGCGGCCGTCCTTGAGGAAGCGCAGGTCGTTGTGCAACGGCACCCAGGTCTTGGAGCGCTCGCTGACCAGGGTGCGCTGCTTGCCGCTGCCGAGGTCGGTCTCGATCAGCTCGAGCAGGTGCTGGTCGCGCGACTGGCGCTGGAAGGTCAGGCGCTGCGGATCGCGCCAATCGACGCGGGCCAGGTAGATGTCCGGGTTCTTGCCGAGATCGATCTCGCGCGGCGCGGCCTTGGCGCCGACCGGCGCGACCAGCAGGCGCACGCCGACGTTCGCGTCGCCGGCCGCCGGATAACGCTGCTCGACCACGTCGGTGCGGTCCGGGTAGACCTCGTAGCGCTTCTGCACCGGCACCGCCGATTCGTCGATCCGCGCATAAGCGATCGCGCTGTCGTCGGGCGCCCACCAGTAACCGGTGTGGCGGTCCATTTCCTCGTCGGCCACGAATTCGGCCACGCCGTTGCCGATGGTGTCGCTGCCGTCGAAGGTGAGCTGGGTCGCCTTGCCGTCGGCCAGGCCGATCACCCACAGGTTGCGCTCGCGCACGAAGCTGACGTAGCCGCCCTTCGGCGACAGCTTGGGATCGGTGGCGAAGCCTTCGCCGTGGGTGAGCTTGCGCACCGCGGCCTTGCCCGACTTGCCCAGGTCGTACAGGTAAAGCTCGCCGCCGAGCGGGAACAGCAGGCGCTTGCCGTCGGGCGACCACTGGTAGTCGACGATGCCCGACAGCGCGGCGATGCGCTGGCGTTCGCGGCGCGCCTTCTCGGCGTCGCTGAGCACTTCCGCGCCCGGCAGCACGTCGTCGGAATCGACCAGCAGCTCGGTCTTGCCGCTGGCGATGTCGTACGCCCACAGGTCGAGGCGGTTCTTGTCGCGCTGCTTGCCGCGCAGGAAACCGACCCGGCTGCCGTCGGGCGCGATCTTGGCCTTGACCAGGCTCGGCCCCGACAGGGGCGCATCGCCGGTCAGCGCTTCCAGGGTCAGCCGCCCCGGCGCCGGCGCGGTGGCGGGCGTGGCGGCGAGGGCGAGGCTGGGCGTGGCGGCGATCGACATGGCGAGCAGGCAGGAAGCGAGGCGGTTGTTCATGCGGGCGAGGGTTCCGGAGCGTGGCGGCGAGGCGTCAAGGGGATGGGGCCGGCGTGCCGAACAGATGGCGGCGCATCTCCTCGGTCATCGTACGGTCGGCACGGTAGGCCTGGCCCATCTCGTAGGCGCGCCCGAACGCCGGGCGCGACGACAGCGCGTCGTGCCAGCGCTGCACGTTCGGGTAAGCGCTCAGGTCGACGTGATGCCATTCGTGCTCGCGGGTCCAGGGGTAACAGGCGAAATCGGCGATGCTGAGTGTATCGGCGGCGACGAACTCGCGCCCGGCCAGGCGCCGGTCGAGCACGCCGTACAGGCGCTCGGTCTCGCGCTGGTAGCGGTCGATCGCATACGGCACCTTTTCCGGCGCGTAGCGGTTGAAGTGATGGTTCTGGCCCAGCATCGGGCCGTAGCCGCCGACCTGCCAGAACAGCCATTCGCCGACCTCGACCTGCCCGCGCAGGTCGGCGGGCAGGAACAAGCCGCTCTTGGCCGCCAGATACTGCAAGATCGCCCCGGACTCGAACACGCTGATCGGCGCGCCGCCATCCGCCGGGGCATGGTCGACGATCGCCGGCATGCGGTTGTTCGGCGAAATGCGCAGGAATTCGGGCTTGAACTGGTCGCCGGCGCCGATGTCGACCGGCTTGATCGCATAGTCGAGCCCGGCCCCCGCCTGCTGGGCTTCTTCCAGGAACAGAGTGATCTTGTGGCCGTTAGGGGTCGGCCAGTAATAAAGGTCGATCATCGGCAACTCCGCGTCGAAAGGCCGCAGTGTAAGCGCGGCTCCGCGGCCGCGGCGGCCCGGCCGGTGGAATGGCGTGTGCCGGCGGCGCTGTGTCGCGGCGCGGCCGGCTCCGACTGCAGCTCCGGCTGAACCTCGGGCCGGCCCGACGTGGCGGCGTCATCCCGGCCCGGCTACTCTTGGCCCCTGTATCGCTTCAGTTACGGGCTTCGCATGACCGATCCAAAGATCAACCGACTCAATCCCCTGCCGGCGCTGATCTTCAGCTCGCGCTGGCTGCAGCTGCCGCTTTATCTGGGCCTGATCGTCGCCCAGGGCGTGTACGTCTTCCAGTTCGTCAAGGAACTGATCCACTTGGTGCACGACGCGGCGACGCTGACCGAGCAGGGGATCATGCTGATCGTGCTCGGCCTGATCGACGTGGTGATGATCTCCAACCTGCTGGTGATGGTGATCGTCGGCGGCTACGAAACCTTCGTCTCGCGCCTGCGCCTGGAAGGCCATCCCGACCAGCCCGAATGGCTGAGCCACGTCAATGCGAGCGTGCTCAAGGTCAAGCTGGCGATGGCGATCATCGGCATCTCCTCGATCCACCTGCTCAAGACCTTCATCGGCGCCGGCAGCCTCGGCCTGCCTTTGTGCGGCACGCCCGAAGCCTTCACCGCCGCGCAGGCCGCCGCGCTCGCCACCGCCAACGGCGTGGCCAACGCGACCGCGCGCTGCTCGGAGCTGACCTCCGACGGGGTGATGTGGCAGGCGATCATCCACTTCCTGTTCATCGTCTCGGCGATCGGCATCGCCTGGACCGACAAGCTCATGAGCACCACGGTGCAGAAGCCGGGCAAGTCCGCGCACTGAGCCGGGCGACGACGCGGCCGTCGGCTCAGCGCGCGCTGGGCGCGGCGGCCGGCCGCGGTCGCATGATCGCGCGCCGCAGCCGCACCGCGTCGGCGCGATCGGAAAAAACCAGGCGGCCGTCCTGGCTGCCGAGGCCGAGGGCGCGATACGCCGCCTGCGTCGACGGGAATTCGCGCATCGCCGCATGACGGCCGAACAGCTCGGCGAACACCTTGCCGCCGCCGAGCCGGTCGAGTTCGGCGACGAACTCGGCCGGGGCGACTTCGCGCTCGCCGTCCAGGCAGCAACGCGCATAACGCGACAGCACCGTGTCGAGGTCGAGGCGGCGTTCGCGTCGCAACGCCAGGTCCGCCTCGAGCCAGAACAGCGCGCCGCCCCAGTAGATGCGCATGGTGCTGGCGCGGTTCCAGCCGATCTCGCCCAGCGGCGCGCCGGCGCCGGCGGTGCGGCCGCGCGCGAAGCCGGCATCGAGCCGGCGCCAGGCCTCCTCGCCGTCGAGCTGGCCGGCGCGGGCGCGCAACACGTTCTGGTAATAGCTCGCCAGGCCCTCGGCGAGCCAGCGGCCGTCCCGGCCGAGATAGGGATGGAACAGGTGCGAGAGCTCGTGCACGGCGGTCCAGTCGTCGCGCAGTTCGTCGATGCCGGCGTCCGGGCGCACGTACAGCAGCACCGAGACGCCGTCGTCGCGCCGGGTCTGGCCCCAGGGCACCGGGCTGGGATCGCCGCGCCGGCCGCCCTGTCGGCCGGCGCCGTCGCGGCTTTGCCGGATCAGCACTTTCGCCTCGCGCAGCGGCAGCCGGCCGTAGGCGGTGAGGGCGGCGTCGGTGCATTCGGCGAGCCAGCGCTGCAGCTCATCGACGCGCGCGCGGTCGGTCACGCCCTCGACGATCACCCGCAGACGCGCATCGCCGACCCGGATCACCCGTTCATGGTCTTGGGCCCGGGCCGCCGCGTCCGCGCTGCAGGCGAGCACAGCGCCGCCGAGCAGGACGCAGGCGAACAGGCGGGGCAACGACGGCAGGCGGGCGGCCATGGTCTGCGTTGGAACGCGATGCGCTGCGAAGGTTCCCGTTTCCATCGCAGCTACAATAGCGGCATGGACGTATCGCATTTGCTCGACGCACTCAATCCCGCCCAGCGCGAAGCCGTTTCGGCACCTCCCGGTCATTACCTCGTGCTCGCCGGCGCCGGCAGCGGCAAGACCCGCGTGTTGACCCACCGCATCGCCTGGATCAACGAAGTCTTCGGCGTGCCGACCCACGGCATCCTCGCGGTGACTTTCACCAACAAGGCCGCCGGCGAAATGCGCGGCCGCGTCGACGCGCAACTGCGCCACGGCGCGCGCGGCATGTGGATCGGCACCTTCCACGGCCTGGCCCACCGCCTGCTGCGCCTGCACTGGCAGGAAGCCAAATTGCCGGAAGGCTTCCAGGTGCTCGACAGCGACGACCAACTGCGCCTGGTCAAGCGCGTGGTGCAGGCGCTGGAGCTCGACGAGACCCGCTTCCCGCCGCGCCAGATCGTGTGGTGGATCAACGCCCAGAAGGACGAAGGCCGGCGGCCGCGCAACATCCAGCCGGCCGGCGACGAATGGGCCGGCGTGATGCTGAGGTGCTACGAGGCCTACCAGGAACGCTGCGAACGCGCCGGCCTGGTCGATTTCGCCGAACTGCTGCTGCGCGCGCACGAGTTGCTGCGCGACAACGCGGCGCTGCTCGCGCACTACCGCAACCGCTTCCGCGAGATCCTGGTCGACGAGTTCCAGGACACCAACGCGATCCAGTACGCCTTCGTGCGGGTGCTCGCCGGCGACTCCGGCCGAGTGTTCGTGGTCGGCGACGACGACCAGGCCATCTACGGCTGGCGCGGCGCCAAGGTCGAAAACGTGCAGCGCTTCCTGCGCGACTTCCCCGGCGCCAGCACCATCCGCCTGGAGCAGAACTACCGCTCCAGCGCCAACATCCTCGATGCCGCCAACGCGGTCATCGCCCACAACCCGGACCGGCTCGGCAAGAAACTGTGGACCGACACCGGCCACGGCGAGGCGATCGACCTGTACGCGGCCTACAACGAGATGGACGAGGCGCGCTTCGTGGTCGAGCGCCTGCGCCAGTGGGTGCGCGACGGCGGCAGCTACGGCGACGTCGCCGTGCTCTACCGCAGCAACGCGCAATCGCGCGCCTACGAAGAAGCCCTGCTGTCGGAGCAGGTGCCGTACCGCGTCTACGGCGGCCAGCGCTTCTTCGAGCGCGCCGAAATCAAGGACACCCTGGCGTACCTGCGCATGATCGCCAACCGCGCCGACGACGCGGCGTTCGAGCGCGCGGTCAACACCCCGACCCGCGGCATCGGCGAGCGCACCCTCGACGAGGTGCGCAAGCGCGCCCGCGCCGACGCGGTCTCGCTGTGGGACGCGGCGCGGCGCATTTCCCAGGAGAACGGGCTCGCCGCGCGCGCGCGCAACGCCCTGGCCGGGTTCGCCATGCTGATCGACACGCTCGAAAACGACGTGGCCGAGATGCCGCTGCCGGAGAAGATCGACCACATCCTGCAGCGCTCGGGCCTGCGCGAGCATTACGCCAACGAGTCGCGCGGCCAGCTCGATTCGCGTACCGACAACCTCGACGAACTGGTCTCGGTGGCCTCGCGCTTCACCCGCACCGACGAGGACGAGGCCGCGGCGATGCCGGAGCTGATCGCCTTCCTCAGTTACGCCGCGCTCGAGGCCGGCGAAGGCCAGGCCCAGGCCGGCGAGGACGGGGTGCAGCTGATGACCCTGCACAGCGCCAAGGGCCTGGAGTTCCCGCTGGTGTTCCTCGGCGGTCTGGAAGAAGGCCTGTTCCCGAGCGGGCGTTCGACCGAGGAGTCCGGGCGGCTGGAAGAAGAGCGCCGCCTGGCCTATGTCGGCATCACCCGCGCGCGCGAAAAGCTGGTGCTGAGCTACGCCGAGACTCGCCGCATCCACGGCATGGACATGTACGGCGTGCCCTCGCGTTTCCTGCGCGAGATCCCGCCGGCCCTGCTCAACGAAGTGCGGCCGAAGGTGCAGGTATCGCGCCCGGTCCACGGCGCCGGCTCGCGCCGCGTCGATTACGGCCATGCCGCGATCGAAGCGCCGCCGGTCAAGCTCGGCTCGCAGGTGCGCCATGCCAGCTTCGGCACCGGCACGGTGACCGATTACGAAGGCACCGGCGCCCATGCGCGGGTGCAGGTCAACTTCGACGACGCCGGCAGCAAGTGGCTGGTGCTGGCCTACGCGAACCTGCAGCCACTCTAGTCAACGTTCGACGCGTCGACGAAGATGCGGGGCGGTTCCGGGCTTGCTTGGCGATGCGATTCACGGCCGGGAGTCCCGCACTCTTCTGCTTTCCAGCAGGTAGGTATCGCCGGCGTAAAGTGGACTCAGCGGCCCCGAAGCGCCCAGGTCGGTTGCGTGCTCCTCCCAATCGTCATCCCCGCGAAGGCGGGGATCCAGGGCCTTACCGAAGCATTACTCTGAACTCTCCCGATCCCCGCCTTCGCGGGGACGACAGCTCAAAGCGGCCGCCGGACCGGGCCGCCGCTCAAGCAAAGGAATGCATCATGAAACGAAACACCAGCGGATTTCTGCTGAGCCTGTCGGCGCTGTCGATCGCGGTGCTCGCGTTCGGCGACATCTACCTGTTCTCCAAGGTGTCGATCCGCCCCGGCTGGGCCGGGTTCCTGCCGCATTGGCTCGGGGTGTCGGATTTCATCGGCCTGTGCTGCCTCGCCCCGGCCGCTTTGTTGCCGGAACGTCTGCGCTCGGTCGCGGCGGCGCTGGCGAAATGCGTGGCGCTGGCGCCGTTGCCGGTGTTGATCGCGTACTCGATCGATCACGCCGATGCCGGGCTGTGGATGAATCTGCTGTTCAACTACGGCTGGGTCGGCCTGCAGTGCCTGATCCCGGCGACGATATGGTTCGTCGTGCGCAGCCTCGTCGAGGGCGTGCGCGCGCTGGCCAAGCGCGCGTACGACCGTTGAGCGCGACCGCAGCCCCGACCCAGGGCCGCGACTACGCCTCGCTCAGAACGCGTAGCGAACCACCAACTGGTAGACCGGGCCCGCCTTCTCGCTCTCGCGCTCGTACTCGTCGTAGTCGCGGTCCTGCTGATCGCCGAGCGTATCGAACTTGTGGAAAGCCTCGTCCTTGGAGGCATCGAGCAGGTTCGATCCGGTCAGCCGCACCGCCACCTGCGAGCCGAAGCGCTTCTCGACGAAAGCTTCCAGGTCGGCGCCGTAGCGCGTCGACACTTCCTCGCCGAGTACCCGCGAGGCGGCATCCCCCTGGCGGCGGTAACTCGCGCCGAACGACATGCCCAGGCTCGGCAGGTCCTGGATGAAGCCGACGTTGAGCACCGAGCGCGGCTGGTTGTTGAAGCGGCGCTGGCCGAAGTCGTCGTCGACCTCGCTGTCCAGCCAGGAGTAGTTGAGGAACACACCGGTGTCGGCCAGGCCCAGCGCGGTCAACGGCGTGGACAGGTCGAACTCGGCGCCGTAGACGCGGCCGTCGCCGACGTTGGCCGCGGTGTATACGAAGCTGTCCGGATCCAGCACCGGATAGCCGGGCGTGGCCGGGCCCGCGCCGGGGTGCTCGTCGAGAAATTCCTCGATCGCGTCCTCGTGATCGTCCAGCGCGGTCGCGCTGGGCCGGCCGGTGCCGACCACCTCGATCAAGTCGCGCACTTTGCGATAGAACAGGTTGAGGCCGACCACGCCGCGCCGGCCGAGCCGGCGTTCGTAGCCCAGGTCCAGCCCCCAGGCGGTTTCCGGGTGCAGCGCCGGATTGCCGAGGAAATCGTTGTCGCCGTATTCCTCCTCCAGGGTCAGCGGCAGCAACTGGTTGAAATCCGGCCGGCGCACGGTGCGCGCGATCGAGGCGCTGAGCCGGTCGTTGTCGCCGAGCTTGAAGCGCAGATGCGCCGAGGGCAGCAACAGGCCGTAGTCCTCGTCGATACGCACCGCATCTTCGTCGTTCCCGGCCAGGCTGCGGATCTTCGAGCGGGTGGTCTCGTAGCGCAGGCCGGTTTCCCAATCGATGCGGCCGCGCTGGCCGGAGAACATCAGGTAGGGGTCGAGGCGGCGTTCCTCGATCCGGCTGGCCTGGCGTTCGAACTCGGCATAGGCCGGCAAGGGCTCGCCTTCGTCCTCGGCCTCCACTTCGCTGGTGCGCAGCGAGGCCGTGCGGCGCTTGTCCAGGCCGTCGACGCCGAACTCCACCTTGGCCGCGCCGAATGCGCGGCGGTGGGCCAGCTTGAGGCTGAACTCGCTGTCGCGGGTGTCGCCGAGCAGCCGCGTGCCCTCGAAGCCGTCGAACGAGGGCGGACTGTCTTCGTCGTCGTAGCCGATTTCCTGCTCGGTGTCGCGGCGGCGGTCTTCGAAGCGGGCATAGCCCAGGTCGATCTCGCTGCGGCCGCCGGCCTGGTCGAAGGCATAGCGTGCGTTGAGGCTGGCGTTGTCCTGCTCGATGTCGACTTTCTGGTCGTTGATCGACAGCAGATCAGCGCGCGCCAGACTGGCCGGGTCGTTGTACTCGCGCGAATGCTCGGTTTCGGTGCGCTCGGTGCGCACGTAGAACCCGTCGACACTGAGCCGGCCGCTGCCGATCTCGCGGGAGTAGGACAGGTTGCCGGAATAGTCGGTGCCGTCGCGCACGTCGCTCTGGTCCTCGCGGTCGGCGAACTCGCCGTCGGGCGCGTCGTAACGCTCGCTGCGCTTGCGCTTGGGGTTGTGCCGGCCCTGCACGTTGAGGCCGCCGAGCAGGCGGCCGCCGCCGAATTCGCCGCTGCCGACCGCGCCCAGCACCGGCTTGATCTTGTCGTCGTCGAAGTACAGCGCGCCGGCGCGCAGATAGCCGCCGTCGAATTCGTAGGCATCGCGCAACACGATGTTGAGCGCGCCGGCGACGGCGTCGCCCGACCGGTTGGCGCTGGGGCTGCGGATGATCTCGATGCGTTCGACGAGTTCGGCCGGAATGCGGTCGACGTAGAACGAGCGGTCGCCGCCGGCGCCGGGCACCTTCTTGCCGTTGATCAGGATCTGGGTGTAGCCCGGGTCGAGGCCGCGCAGGCGTGCGCCGTCGTACTCGAGCACGTCGGAGACGAAACCCACGCTCGGTACGCGCTTGAGCATGTCGCCGACGGTCAGGGGTTCGAAGCGCTGGAAATAATCCAGTCCATAGCTCAGGGTCGGCGCGGTGGCCTCGCTGCGATCACGGTAGGCGATCTCCCCGGTCACCGTGACCCGGTCGAGTTCGGTCGCCGTGGCGGTGGTGGCGGGCGTCTCGGCGGCGAGGGCGGGCGCGGCGAGCGAGATCAGCACGGCGGCGCTGAGTGCGTGTGGGCTGAGCTTGAAACGTCGCGGGCTGCGCATGAAGTTCGCCGGTGAAGGGATGGCGAGCGTTGTAAGTCCACGCGATGGCAGGACGATGACTGTGTGCGCGATTTCTGCTTTTGCCGCGGCATGCGTACGGTGGCGCTGTCATGAAACCTGCATGTGACGCTTCTATAACAGCGTTCGGGGAATTGCCGCGAACTCAAGCATGCCGATGCGCTCAACACTGATCCTGTCCGTCGCCCTGGTCCTGGCCGGTTGCGCGACCTCGGACGCGCCGCGCGCGAACGCCGAGCCCGCTCAGGCCGGCTCTGCTCAGGCCGGCTCTGGCCGGGCCGCACCGGCTCAGACCGCGCAGCGCGAGCCCGACGAACGCGGCGTGGACGAAATCGATCCGTTGCTCGCGCGCGCCGCCATCGACCATCGGCAGATCGACGAGGCCTTCCTGACCCCGGCCACGCCGCAGGACAACATCGATTCGCCAGCGGTCTGGCGCGCACCGAACGGACGTTTGTGGCTGCTGGCGACCGCCAAGCAGGGCGATGCGC
This sequence comes from Lysobacter sp. 1R34A, assembly GCF_051217035.1. Lineage (NCBI taxonomy): Bacteria > Pseudomonadati > Pseudomonadota > Gammaproteobacteria > Lysobacterales > Lysobacteraceae > Lysobacter > Lysobacter sp. 1R34A. The sequence goes on along the minus strand of NZ_JBPKJP010000041.1, from coordinate 18,987 downwards.
TGGTGATCTACGACGGCGACCGCGGCGATGCGGTCGGCCGGTACGGTCGCGAGGGCGGCGGCCTCGGCGAATTCCGCCGGCCCAACGGCATCGCCGTGTTCGGCGACCTGGCCTTCGTGGTCGAACGCGACAATCGCCGGGTGCAGGTGCTGTCGCTGTCGCTGCCGGCGGCGCCGCTGAATCTGCCGGGCATCGCCGACACGCGCACGCCGCAGCTGCGCGCCTTGACCGCCTTCGGTGCCGACCGGCTGCGGCAGCCCTACGGTCTGTGGGTGCGCGCCGTGAGCGCGGACGCCCTGGAAGTGATCGTCACCGACGCCTACATGGCCGGCAAGGACGCCCGCGGCGACGAGATTCCGCCGCCGCTGCAGCAACTGGACCGGCGCATGCAGCGCTATCGCCTGGAACTGGGCGGCGCCAACCCGGGCGTGCGCTACGTCGGCGCGTTCGGCGACACCGGCGCGGCCGGCGCGATCCGCGTGCCCGAATCGATCTGGGGCGACCCCGCGCACGATCGCCTGTTGATCGCCGAGGAAGACCTGGCCACCGGCACCGCGGTGCGCGACTACACCCTGGACGGGCGCTACCGCGGCCGGACCATCGGCCTGGGGCTGTTCAAGGCGCAGGCCGAAGGCATCGCGTTATGGCAGTGCGGCGACGGCAGCGGTTACTGGATCGCGACCGACCAATACAAGGATCGCAGCCTGTTTCACGTGTTCGACCGCGCCAGCCTGCGCCATCTGGGCGCGTTCGCCGGCGGTACCGTCGGCAACACCGACGGCGTGTGGCTGCAGCAGGCCGGCTCGACCCGTTTCCCCGACGGCGTGTTCTATGCGGTGCACGACGACCAGGCGGTCGGCGCCTTCGACTGGCGGGATATCGCGCGCGCGTTGAACCTGCGCAGCAGCTGCGAGGCGCGTCCCGCGGGTTGAGCTCGCCTTCCGCGCTCAGCGGTCGGCGAGCCTGAACGATTTCAGCAGCAGGTCGAAACCGGGCTGGGTCTGCGGCAGGTCTTCCTCGGCGCTCTGGGTGATCAGGAACGCGGTGCGATGCGCGCCGGTGATCTTGCGGTACTCGCGCCGGTGCGGCACCTTCACGCCGCCCAGGCTCAGCACGTAGCGCTCGCGGATCGTGCCTTCGGCGAAGGACGAGCGGTCGAAACGGCTGCTGCCGCTGATCATCGACGGCATCGCCTTGTCGGTGTCGGCGGAAAAGCCGCGGGCGAAATCCTCGAGTTCGGCGGCGGTGTCGGCCTGCACGATGGCGACGAAGATCGCCGAGCCGGGACTCTCCACGGCCATGTAGTGGACGGCGTCGATGCGTCTGTCCTCGGCCATGCTCCAGTTGCCGGGGATGCTCATGCGCACGCCGAGGCGGTCGTAGCTGAGCGGCCGAGAAACGTCGGCGGCGGGTTCGCCGCAGGCGCTCAAAGCGACGGCGCAGACGCCGGCCAGCCACCACTGGTACCAATGCCCGCGGAACCGCCGCCCGCGGAAGAAACACGAATGCTGTGCGGATTCGCGAGCCATCGACATCTTCCCTGAGTGCCGCCACCCCTGTGGACACGGCCCTCACCCTAGCAGCTCGCCGCCGATTCCTCGCCTGCCGTTGGTCCTGGGACGCAGGCCCCGGCGGGCACGACCAACGACACTGGGCCGCAGCCGCGATGCCGGCCTAGCCTGCGGGTTCCCGACCGTCGAATGAGGCCTGCCGATGTCCTTGCGTTTCGTCCTTGCCGCAGCGCTGGCCGTCAGCGCGCTGCCGGCCGCCGCCGCCGACCTGCACGGCGACCCGCGCAATCTGCAGCCGGCCGACCTGTTCGATCTGGAATGGGCCGACCGACCGGCGCTGTCGCCGGACGGCCGCCGCATCGTCTACCAGCGCAAGTTCTTCGACCGGATGAAGGACCGCCGCCGGAGCAACCTGTGGCTGGTCGATGCCGACAGCGGCCAGCAGCGGCCGCTGACCAGCGGCGCGGCCAGCGACGGCGCCGCGGCATGGTCGCCGTCGGGCGATCGCATCGCCTGGGTGTCCGATCGCGACGGTTCGACCCAGGTCTGGGTGCGCTGGATGGACAGCGGCCAGCAATCGCCGGTCAGCCGCCTGACCGAGGCGCCGAGCGGGCTGACCTGGTCGCCGGACGGACGCTGGCTCGCCTTCACCATGCACGTCGCCGCCGACACCACGCCGCTGGCGAAGTTGCCGGCCAAGCCGAAAGGCGCGGAGTGGGCCGACGAGGTCAAGCTGATCGAGCGGATGAACTACCGCGCCGACGGCGCCGGCTACCTCAAGCCCGGCTACGAGCACGTGTTCGTGATGCCGGCCGACGGCGGCACCCCGCGCCAGGTCACCCAGGGCGATTTCCAGCACGGCTCGACCCTGGCCTGGAGCCGCGACGGCCGCTCGCTGTTCGTCGAGGCCAATCGCCGCGACGACCACGAGTACCACCCGATCGAAAGCGAGATCTACCGGGTCGACGTCGCCACCGGCGCCGCGGTCGCGCTGACCGAGCGGGTCGGCCCGGACCGCGCGCCGGTGCTGTCGCCGGACGGACGCAAGCTCGCCTACCTCGGCTACGACGATCGCAAGCGCAGCTACCAGATCGCCCACCTGTACGTGCTCGATCTAGACACCGGGGTTTCCCGCGCGCTCACCGAGGGCTTCGACTACGAGATCGAGAACCCGCAGTGGGACCGCAACGGCCGCGGCCTGTATGTCGGCTACGACCGCGACGGCGTCAGCCATCTGGGCTGGATCGCCGCGAGCGGCGGCAAAGTCGAATCGGTGACCGACGATGTCGGCGGCACCGCGGTCGGACGGCCCTATCCCGGCGGCAGCTTCTCGGTCGCCAGCGGCCGCGTCGCCTACACCCACGGCACCGCCGCGCGCATGGCCGACGTCGCGGTGGTCGCGCGCGGCGCCAAGCCGCGCGTGCTGACCGATCTCAACGCCGACTCGCTGGCGCGCAAACGCCTCGGCGAGGTCGAGACCTTGTGGACGAAGTCCTCGGCCGACGGCCTCGCCGTGCAGGGCTGGATCGTCAAGCCGCCGCAGTTCCAGCCGGGCAAGCGCTATCCGTTGCTGCTGGAAATCCACGGCGGCCCTTACCAGAACTACGGCCCGCGCTTCGCCGTGGAAACCCAGCTCTACGCCGCCGCCGGTTACCTCGTGCTGTACCTCAATCCGCGCGGCAGCACCAGCTACGGCCAGGCCTTCGCCGACCACATCCATCAGAACTATCCGAGCCACGACTACGACGACCTGATGAGCGCGGTCGACGCGACCATCGCCAAGGGGTATGTCGACCCGCAGCAGCTGTTCGTGACCGGCGGTTCCGGCGGCGGCGTGCTGACCGCCTGGATCGTCGGCCACACCGAGCGCTTCCGCGCCGCCGTGGTCGCCAAGCCGGTGATCAACTGGACCAGCTTCGCCCTGACCTCGGACGGACCGTCCTACGTCACCCAGCATTGGTTCCCGAGCGGGCCGTGGGAAGCGCAGGAGCTGTACTGGAAACTGTCGCCGCTGGCCCATGTCGGCAAGGTCGTCACTCCGACCATGCTGATCACCGGCGAGAACGACTATCGCACGCCGATTTCGGAAACCGAGCAGTACTACACCGCGCTGAAGCTGCGCCGCGTCGACACCGCGATGATCCGCATTCCCGGCGCCTCGCACGGCATCGGCACGCGGCCCAGCGAAACCCTGGCGCAGGTGCTCAATACGCTGGAATGGTTCGAGCGTTATCGCAACAGGGCGGCCGCCGATGCGACGCCTGCGAAAGTCGATTCGAAGGCTGCGGCACCGGCTGCGGACTCCTGAGTAGAGGGCCGCGGCTCGTCGTTCGTTGCCGCGGCGGGTCGCGCACTCTGGCGAGCGATGACCCGCAAAATCTAAGGCAAAGGCTTCCGCGCGCTGAAGCGCGCGGGTGACTTTCTTTGTCCAATGCGACAAGAAAAGTCACCAAAGAAAAACGCTTTGTTCAAATCAAATGCCCGCAAGTGCAGGCATACGCGGGCCTGCGCCACACGGGGCGTCCCTGTCCCGGTGGCTCACGGCGCGCATCCCTGCGCGCCGTCCTTCCGGGTGTCTTTCGGTCTCGCGAGTTTCAGGCTGCGCACAGCCACAGCCACAGCGCCGGGTGTAGCCGGGGCGATGCAGCCCGGGTTTCGATCGGCTTTGGTTCAATCCAGCTTCACCCCGAAATGGAACGCCTCGATGCGCAGGCGCTCGCGCAGGTAGAAGGCGTGCGCGTCCTGGCGGTGAGTGCCGGAATCCAGTTGCAGGCGCACGCAGCCCAGGCGCTTGGCCTCGGCCTTGAGCCAGTCCAGCATCGCCTTGCCGTAGCCGCGGCTGCGCACGGCCTGGTCGGTGATCAGGTCGTCGACGTAGACGTGCAGGCCGACCGCGAGCATCTCCATCACTCGCCAGCAGGCGAACGCCCGCGGCACGCCGTGTTCGTCGTAGGCGACCGTCGCCCGGCAGCCCTCGGCGATCTGGCGGTGCATCTGGGCGGCGAAGGCGTTCTCGTCGAGGTGCGGGCGCAGTTGCGACACCAGCGGCCAGACGGCGCGCAGTTCGGTGTCTCCGACGATGGTCTGGATATTCATGAAGACAGGAGTGAGTTATGAGAAGTGAGGAGTGAGCGCAAGCCTGGGCTTACGCGCATTCCTCACGCCTCAGCGGAGCTGCAGGCAGGGCCGCAAGCGGAGATGAGCCCAGCTCACTCCTTTCCACTCGCTTCTCGCCGATCACCAACTAAAGAGCTTGTAATACACCGGCGAGACCGTGCCTTCGCCCTTGCTGGTGTCGAGGCGGCCGTCGCCGTCGTTGTCGACCAGGTAATAGGTCGGGCCGCGGGCGGGGGTGACCTTGACCGCGCGCAGCTGGCCGGCGATCCGGTACTCCTCGATCACGTCGCCGTTCTCGACGGTGCGGGTGCGCACGTCGGCGCCCTGCAGGGCGGCGGTGGGGTCGTCGCCGGCGCCGCCGGTGCTGGCGCAGGCGGCAAGGAGGACGGCGATCAGGGCGGGGACGAACAGTGCGGCGGCTTTGCGGGCCGGCGATGCGGTAGGGGCGCGCATGGCGGATCTCCGTGTCTCAGGCCGACAGCATACGCCGCGCGCCCGTTAAGCGGCTGCATCCGCGGCCGCGGTCGCAGCCCCGGCGATGGGGCAGCGTAGAATCGCCGGCATGAAAAGACTCGTCCTGATCGATGGCTCCAGCTATCTCTACCGCGCCTTCCACGCGTTGCCGCCGCTGAGCAACGACGCCGGCGAACCGACCGGCGCCCTGTTCGGCGTGGTCAACATGCTGCGCTCCACCTTGAACGAGAGGCCCGACTACGTGGCCTTCGTCGTCGACGCGCCGGGCAAGACCTTCCGCGACGACCTCGACCCGCAGTACAAGGCCAACCGCCCGCCGATGCCGGACGACCTGCGCGCGCAGGTCGTGCCGATGTGCCAGATCGTCGAGGCGCTCGGCCTGCCGATCCTGCGCATCGACGGGGTCGAGGCCGACGACGTGATCGGCACTCTGGCGCTGCAGGCCGCGGATGCGGGCATCGAGGTGACCATCTCGACCGGCGACAAGGACTTCGCCCAGCTGGTGCGGCCGGGCGTGGCCCTGGTCAACACCATGAGCGGCAGCCGCATGGATTCCGACGAGGCGGTGTTCGCCAAGTTCGGCGTGCAGCCCAACCAGATCGTCGACCTGCTGTCGCTGATGGGCGACAGCGTCGACAACATCCCCGGCGTCGACAAGTGCGGGCCCAAGACCGCGGCCAAGTGGCTCGGCGAGTACGGCACCCTGGAAAACGTCATCGCCCACGCCGGCCAGATCAAGGGCAAGATCGGCGAGAACCTGCGCGCCGCGCTCGGCCGGCTGCCGCTCAACCGCCAGCTGACCACGATCAAGACCGACGTCGCGCTCGACCAGGGCCCGGAGCAACTGGCCCTGCGCGAACGCGACACCGAAGCGCTGCGCACCCTGTACGCGCGCTACGGCTTCAAGCAGGCGCTGCGCGAGCTCGAGGGCGGCGCCAACGCCACCGCCAACGAAATCGCCGCCGAGCGCGCCGGCCTGCGCGCGACCGCGGCCGGCCATGCCCGCGCCTCGGCCAGCGCCGAGGCGCCGGATGCGGCGCTGTCGGTCCAGGGCGAGTACGAGGCGGTGACCACCCAACCGCAGCTCGATGCGCTGGTGGCGGCGCTGCAGGCGGCCGACGAGTTCGCCTTCGACACCGAGACCGATTCGCTCGACCCGATGCGCGCCAACCTGGTCGGGCTGAGCTTCGCCACCGAGACCGGCCGCGCGGTGTACATCCCGCTCGGCCACGATTACCCCGGCGCGCCGGCCCAGCTCGACCGCGCCGCGGTGCTCGACGCGCTGCGCCCGGTGCTGACCGACCCGGCCCGGCGCAAGCTCGGCCAGCACGGCAAGTACGACCTGCACGTGCTGCGCCGGCACGGCATCGGCCTGCTCGGCTATGCCGACGACACCATGCTCGAAAGCTTCGTCTACAACGCCACCGCCAGCCGCCACGACATGGACTCGCTGGCCAAGCGTTACCTCGGCTACGACACGATCAAGTACGCCGACGTCGCCGGCAAGGGCGCCAAGGCGATCGCGTTCTCGCAGGTCGCCATCGACGATGCCACCCGTTACGCCGCCGAGGACGCCGACGTGACCCTGCGCCTGCACCGGGTGCTCGGCGCGCGCCTCGCCGCCGAGCCGGAACTCGAGCGCGTGTACCGCGAGATCGAAATGCCGTTGGTGCCGGTGCTCGAACGGATCGAGGCCAACGGGGTGATGATCGACGGCGACGAACTGCGCCGGCAGTCGCAGGACCTCGGCAAGCGCATGCTCGATGCGCAGATCAAGGCCACCGAGCTGGCCGGGCGCAGCTTCAACCTGGATTCGCCGAAACAGTTGCAGGCTTTGTTGTTCGACGAACTGAAGCTGCCGGTGCTGGTGAAGACGCCGACCGGCCAGCCGAGCACCAACGAGGAGGCGCTCGAAGCGATCGCCGACCAGCACGAACTGCCGCGGGTGATCCTCGAATACCGCGGCCTGGCGAAACTGCGCAGCACCTACACCGACAAACTGTCGGAGATGGTCAACCCCGACACCGGGCGCGTGCACACCAGCTATCACCAGGCCGGCGCCGCGACCGGGCGACTGGCGTCGAGCGACCCGAACCTGCAGAACATCCCGATCCGCACCGAGGACGGCCGCCGCATCCGCCGCGCTTTCGTCGCCCCGGAAGGACGACGCCTGGTCGCCTGCGACTATTCGCAGATCGAACTGCGGATCATGGCCCATCTGTCCGAGGACGTCGGCCTGGTGCGTGCGTTCGAGTCCGGCGCCGACGTGCACCGCGCGACTGCGGCCGAAGTGTTCGGCAAGAAGTCCCTCGAGGAGGTCAGCGGCAACGAACGCCGCGCCGCCAAGGCGATCAACTTCGGCCTGATGTACGGCATGAGCGCTTTCGGTCTGGCGCGCCAGCTCGGCATCGGCCGCGGCGAAGCGCAGGACTACATCGCCCTGTATTTCAGCCGCTACCCCGGCGTGCGCGACTTCATGGAGCGCACCCGCCAGGACGCGCGCGAGCGCGGCTACGTCGAGACGGTGTTCGGCCGGCGCCTCTACCTGGAGAACATCAAGGCCAGCAACCAGGGCCTGCGCGCGGGCGCCGAACGCGCCGCGATCAACGCGCCGATGCAGGGCACCGCGGCCGACATCATCAAGCGCGCGATGATCGACATCGACGCCTGGCTGATCGCGCATGCGAGCCGCGCGAAGATGATCCTGCAGGTCCACGACGAACTGGTATTCGAGGTCGAGGACGGGTTCGTCGATACCCTGGTGGGCGAGGCCTCAAGGCGGATGGCCGCGGCGGCCAGTCTGCGGGTACCGCTGGTCGTCGACAGCGGGGTCGGCATTAATTGGGACGAAGCGCATTGATTATGCGGAAATCATTGATTTTGCTGGAATTGGTTTAATGAATCAGTCCTGAATCCAACAATTTATTAACTACGATCTTCACGAACTATCCATGTGCGGGATGGTCATATAGGTCGCGACAGATGCAACGTCTGTCGCTGATCTCTCCCTCCCCTGGAGTGATCCCCCGGAGCGAACGACCCCTCCCCAGGTCACGCTCCACCAGCCCCGCCGGCCCCCCCTGCCTGCGGGGCTTTTTATTGCCCGGCAGAAAGTTTACTAAGCACACTTAGCCCGCGCCAAGTTCGCCGCAAATCCCGCGCCAAACCCCGGTAACCAGCGCCCAGCATGCGCGCAGGCGTGTCGCCGCGGCCTGCGCTGTTTATCGCCGATGGGTTTATCGGCGATGCGCGATGGGTTTATCGACGGGGGCCTGCGCGGCCGCCGGGTTTTAGAATCGATAGGTCAGCGACAGGGACAGCTCGCGGCCCGGCGACGGGAAACCGATATAGCTTTTCGAACCGGCCTGATAACCGTAGCTGCCGTGGTCGTAATAAAACCGGTCGAACAGATTGTTGACCGCCGCGCCGAGTTTCAGGCGATCGCCGCCGAGCAGGTTCCAGTTCGCCATCAGATCGACCACCGCATAGCCGGGCTTGTCCGGCGCATCGGCGGCGATGCTGTTGGCTTCGTCCTCGACCAGGCGCGCGCGCACCGCGTACTGGGCCTGCCCCGACTCGGGCTGCCAGTCGTAGCGCGCGGTCCAGGTGCGGCCGATGCTGGTGCCCAGGCCGAGGTCGGCGTCGTTGAGCGGGCGGTCGTCGAAGCTGTTGTCCGACTGCCACACCCCGACGCTCAGGCCGGAGCGCTGCCAGCGCTTGCCGATCTCGGCTTCGTAGCCTTCGACCTCGGCGTCGCCGATATTCTCCCAATAGCCCCAGGCGGCCTGGCCCGAGTACACCGCCGAGATGTAGTGCTCGATGTTCTGGCGGAATGCGGTGGCGCGGGCGAAATAGCCGTTGCGCTCCCACGACACGCCGAATTCGAGGTTGTCGGCGCGTTCGCCTTCGAGATCGCCGCGGTGGGTGTACAGCGCGCTGAAGAAGGCTTCGCGGATGGTCACGCCGCGGAAGGCTTCCGAATAGGCCAGGCGGAAGCTCAGCGGCTCGACCGGCGTCCAGGCGATCGACAGGTTCGGGCTGAGCCTGGACTCGTCGTTGGCGGCGCCGGCGCTGACGCCGGACACGCCCTCGTGACGGTAATCGTCGTAGCGCAGGCCCGCCGACAGCTTCCATTGCGGCGACACGGTCCACTCGCCCTGGGCGTAAGCGCCGAACACGCGCGCGGTCTGCTCCGTGCGGCCCCAGAAAGGCGGCGGCGTGGCCTGCTGTCGCGCGTGCAGGCGGTCGCTGCGGTAGTCCAGTCCGTAAGTCAGCGCCAGCGACTGCCACGACGCGGTGTTGCGCAGATCCAGGCCGGTGCTGGTCTGCTCGCCGGCGCTGTAGAGCAGGCCGGTGGTGTTGCGGCGGTTGTGGTAGTCGCTGCGGGTGCGGTAGGCGTTGAGGCGCAGGTTCACGGCCTCGCTGTCGGGGTCGTAGCGGTGTTCGTAGGAGACCGTGTCGCGGCGCATGCGGTGATCGGACAGGATGTAGCGGCCGTTGAAGTTGGTCATGTGCGGCCGTTCGTAATAGGTGCCGGTGTCGTCCAACTGCTCGGCCGACAGATCGAAGCTGTGCGCGTCGAGCAGGCCGCTGAGCTTGAATTGGGCGCGCTCGTGCCGGTAGGCGGTCGGCTTGACCCGGTCGCCGTGGCCGTCGTCGTAGTCGCCGCCGTCCTGGTAGACGTAGGTCGCGAGCACGCCGAGCCGGTCGGACAGGCGGCCGTAGCCGGCCAGCACGCCCTTGTAGCTGTTGCCGCCGTTGAGGCCAGCCGCGGCCTTGACCAGGAAGCCCGCGTCCTGGTCCGGGCGCAGCAGGTCGAAGGCGTCGCGGGTGCGCACGCGCAGCGCGCCGGTCAGCGCGCCGGCGCCGCCGGTGGCCGCGCCCGCGCCGGCGTCGAGTTCGATCGACTTGATGAACTCCGGCTCGATCTGGACCCGGGTCTGGTGGTGATACAGCTCGGCCGGCTCCTGCGCACCGTCGATGGTGACGTTGAGCATGGTGTCCTCGAAGCCGCGCACGTAGATCTTCTGCGCGACCGGCGAGCCGCCGCCGACCGCGACGCCGGACTCGTTGGACAGCAGGTCGTTGAGATCGGAGGCCTGGGTCAGCTCGATCTCGCCGCGGTCGAGGTCGAAATTGCCCGGCTCGCGCTCGGCGACCACGGTGATCGAATCCAGGGTGCGCGCCGTGTCGCCGGCCTCGGCGGAATGGGCGAGCGGGGCGCAGGCCAACAGGGCCAGGCCGGACAGCAGACGCGAAGACGGGGCGGACATGGGGGTGGCGTTCCTTCGGATGGGCGCGCAGACGCCTGCGGCCGGAACGGCGCAGGCGGACGCTGGGCAGGGAAGGCTTCGCGCTGGCTAGAGGACCCCGGGCGGGCGAAGCCTGGGCATTTTGCGGTTCGCGTCCGAAGGATGCAAATGCGAATCATGATCAACAAGTGCCGGCCCGCGACGGCTGGCGCAGCCCGCCTCGCGCGATGACGCCCGATGCACGCCGCGGCGAGCCACAATCGGGGCTCGCCTTTCGGGAGCCGAGCCATGTCCGACGCCTTCGACCTGTCGATGCCGTGGTGGCAGTACCTGGTGCGCGCCTGCATCGTCTACTTCGTGCTGCTGGCGATGATCCGGCTGTCGGGCAAGCGCACGATGGGCCAGTTCACCTCGTTCGACATGCTGTTGATCGTGCTGCTCGGCAACGCGGTGCAGAACGCCCTGCTCGGGACCGACACCTCGGTCGGCGGCGGCCTGATCCTGGCCGCGACCCTGATGCTGTTGAACTGGGGCGTGGGCTATGTCGCCGCGCGCAACGACCGCATCGAGCGGGCGCTCGAAGGCGTGCCGGTGGTGCTGGCGCGCGAGGGCCATGTATTCCGCGACGTGCTGCGCCGCGAGCTGGTCAGCCGCGCCGATTTCGACAAGGCCATGCGCGAGAACGATTGCGCCCAGATCGACGACATCGCGGTGGCGATGCTGGAGACCAATGGGCATATCACTATCTTGAAGCGGCGAACTGGGGACTAAGAGCTAGGAACGAGTAGTGAGTAACGAGTAGTGAGCAGAAGCAAGCCTGCGACGACTTTACTCACTCCTCACCTCTCTGCGCTCACTTCTCCACTCCCAGCCAATCCCGCGGCGCCAGGTAGCCGGCCAGCCGCGCTTCGTCGCTGTCGGGCTCGGGCTGGAAGCCGTATTCCCAACGCACCAGCGGCGGCAGGCTCATCAGGATCGACTCGGTGCGGCCGCCCGACTGCAGGCCGAACAGGGTGCCGCGGTCGAACACCAGGTTGAACTCGACGTAGCGGCCGCGCCGGTACAGCTGGAACTGACGCTCGCGTTCGCCGTAGGCCATGTCCTTGCGGCGTTCGACCAGGGGCAGGTAGGCCTCGAGAAAGCCGTCGCCGACTGCGCGCTGATAGGCGAAGTCGCGTTCGAAGTCGCCGTGCAGATCGTCGAAGAACAGGCCGCCGACGCCGCGGGTCTCGTTGCGGTGCTTGAGAAAGAAATATTCGTCGCACCAGCGCTTGTGCGCCCGGTAGCGTTCGTCGCCGCCGAACGGCTCGCACAGCGCGCGCGCGGTGCGGTGCCAGTGCAGCACGTCTTCGTCGAAAGGGTAGAACGGGGTCAGGTCGAAGCCGCCGCCGAACCACCAGGCCACGGTCTCGCCGTCGCGCATCGCGCGGAAATGGCGCACGTTGGCGTGGGTGGTCGGCAGGTAGGGGTTGTGCGGGTGGAACACCAGCGATACCCCGACCGCGCGCCAGGAGGCGCCGGCGAGTTCCGGCCGCGCCGCGCTCGCCGACGGCGGCAGGGTGGTGCCGGAGACGTCGGAAAAGCCGATCCCGGCCTGCTCGAAGACGTTGCCGCCGCGCAGGATGCGCGTGCGCCCGCCGCCGCCTTCGGCGCGCTGCCATACGTCCTCGGCGAAGCGCGCCCCACCGTCGGCCTGTTCGATGGCGGCGCACAGGCGGTCCTGCAGGCCGGAGAGATAGTCGCGTACGCGGTCGAAATCGTTCATGCGCGCATTCTAGCGGCGTTGGCCGGTACGGGCTTGATCTGGGTCAGATGGTTTAGGAACCGGGAACGAGCAACCAGCAACGAGGAACGAGTCGCGGGCGCCGGCTCCACTCGTTCCTCGTTCTCCGTACTAGTTCCTAGTTACTCCTAGTTTCTAGTCCCTAGCTTCGTCACTTCAAGGTGCGATTGAACAACTCGTGGATGCGGCGATACTCGTCGTACCACGAGTCGGCGCGCACGAAGCTGTGGCGCTCCATCGGGTAGGGCGCGAGCTCCCACTTGTCCTTGCGCAGCTCGATCAGGCGCTGGCTCAGCATCACCGAGTCCTTGAAGAACACGTTGTCGTCGATCATGCCGTGGGCGATCAGCAGGTGATCCTGGAGGCCGCTGGCGTACTCGATCGGCGAGGACTTCTTGTAGGCCTCCGGGTCGAGCTCGGGGGTGTTGAGGATGTTCGAGGTGTATTCGTGGTTGTACTGCGACCAGTCGGCGACCGGACGCAGCGCGGCGCCGGCCTTGAAGGTGCCGGGTTCGCGGAACAGGGCCATGAAGGTCATGAAGCCGCCGTAGGAACCGCCGTAGATGCCGGCGCGGCCGCGATCGCCCTGCTTGTTGGCGACCAGCCATTCCAGGCCGTCCAGATAATCCTCGAGTTCCGGGTGGCCCATCTGCCGGTAGATCGCAGTGCGCCAGTCGCGGCCGTAGCCCTCGGAGGCGCGGTAGTCGAGATCGAGCACGACATAGCCTTCCTGCACCAGCAGGTTGTGGAACATCTGCTCGCGGAAGTAGTTGGGATAACGCGTGCTGACGTTCTGCAGATAGCCGGCGCCGTGCACGAACATCACGATCGGGTACTTCTTGCCCGGCTGATAATTCTTCGGCCCGTAGAACTTGCCCCAGACGGTGCCGGCGCCGTGCCTGGACGGGACCTGCACGTACTCGGGCTGGATCCACTCGCGCGCGCGGAAGCCGGGCTTGCGGGTGTCGGTCAGGGCGACGGTGTTTTCGCCGCTGGCGTCGACCACCGCGAGCTGCGGCGGGGTGTAGCTGTCGGAATGGCGCACCAGCACCTTGCGGCCGTCCGGCGAGAGCATGAAGTTCTCGACGCCGTCGAGCGCGGTCACTTCGCGCACCGCGCCGCCGTTGCGGTCGACCGCGCAGACTTCGTAGTCGCCGGGCCACTTGCGGTTGCACAGGAAGAAGAAGGTCTTGCCGTCGGCGCTCAGTTCCGGCTCGGAGGCCTCCCAGCGGCCGGAGGTGATCGCGCGCGGCGCGCCCGCGCCGCTGGCGACGTACAGATGCGAATAGCCGCTCTGTTCCGACAGCAGCCACAGCTCGCTGTCGCCCTGGCCGGCGCCGGGCAGCCAGCCGAAATCGTTGAAGTTCCAGCCGATCCAGGCTGGGTCGGTGAGGCGGTGGCGGGGCTGCAGCGCGGCCTTGGCCAGATCGACCGAGGCCAGCCAGCGGTCCTTGTTGTCGATCGCGCGCACCAGCACCGCGGCCTGGCGGCCGTCGTCGCTCCAGCGGATCGAGACGCCGCTGCCGTCGCCGTCGGTCTCGATGCGGACCGGGCGCTCGCCCTTCAGCGGGTCCTTCCTGGCCGCCTTGCGCAGCGCGGCGAGCGGGTCCTCGCCGATGCCGGGCAGCCCGCCGAACTTGAGTTCGCTGGCCTTGGCGTTGGCCACGTCGACCAGCCACAGCTTCTGCGGCAGCGGTTCGTTGCGGCCGACGCGGGTGCGGACTTCCTCGAATTCCTCGTAGCCCGACTCGGTCACGTACTTGGGCATCTTGCCGGGGGTGCCGGCATCGCCCTTCTTGGCCTGGGTGACGACCAGCAGCCAGCGCGCGTCCGGCGACAGCGCGCTGTCGACGATCTCGACGTCGTCGCCGAGGTAGGTCGGCTTGGGCGCGCGGCTGCCGTCGCTGCGGCGCCAGGCCTCGTCCTGTTCGCGCGCGGCTTCGCGCTGGGCGCGGTCCTCGCGCAGGCTCTGCAGCATGGCGAGCTGGCGTTCGCGCAGGTCGTCGGCCTTCGGCGGTCGGGCCGGGTCGTTCTCGGCGCGGACCTGGGCGGCCTGGCTCAGGCCCTGGCCGGCGCGCCACTGGTACCACTGGTTGTCGACCCGGAACACCAGGTTGCCGTCGCGGCTCCACTGCGGCCGCGCCTCGGTGTCGTTGCTGCGGGTGACCTGGGTCAGCGCGCCGCTGCGCAGGTCGCGCACGAAGATGTCGCCGTTGCGCACGAAAGCCATGCGCGTGCGCTGGGCGTCGTAGGCCGGGTTGGCGCCGTCGAGATCGTTGCGCGCGGCGCCGTCGAGACGCTGCGCGGCGCCGCCGGCGACGCCGACCTGCCACGTGTCGCGGATGATCGAATCGTCGCGCTTGAGCTGGTACTGCACGCGCTGGCCGTCCCAACTCCACCAGGCGCGTTCGACCGGCGGTCCGATCCAGTCCGGGTTGGCCATGGTGTCGGCCAGGGTCAGCGGCGCGACGGACTGGGCGAAGGCGGCGGAGGCGAACAGCGCGCAAGGCAGCGCGGCGAGCGTGGCGAAGGAAAGGCGCATCGAGCGGGCTCTGGGACAAAAGTCCGCGCAGGGTAACAGCCCGACAGCGCCCGCCGGGCCGGCCGTTGGTCATGCCTGGACGCGCGTTTTGCCTGCCCCGGCGCCGGCCGCGGCCCGCTAAGCCGGCAGCGTCGCCGGCCGCTTGTCCGAGCCTGCACGCAGGCTTTGCCGAAACCGTGCTCAGGCGCCGCGCCGCTCCGGCGTGGATGGGCTCCTCGCCGCCGTCGCGCGCCGCGACGGCGGCGTGCCGCATTTTGTCGCACGAGGCCGGCCGGTTTCGGGCGGTTCCGTGATCCAGTCCCGGGCCCGGCCGAGCCGTTCGCGATTTCATCCAGCCCTTGAGGCGGCAGGCTTCGGCCGCGGTCGCGCGCGCCGGCACCGCGGCGTGTGCGTCGAGCGAACACGTCGCGATCACGTCTTTGCGGTTTAGGTGATTCGACGAAATCGCCGCGATCGGCGTTTACCGGGCCGGTACCGCGGCGCAAGATGAACAGGCCGGCGCACTGTATGGCGCCGTGGAGGCAATACACGTGGATGCCTTGTTGCTGTCGCGTATCCAGTTCGGCTTCGTGATCTCGTTCCATATCCTGTTTCCGGCCTTCACCATCGGCCTGGCCAGCTGGCTGGCCTTCGTCGAGTGGCGCTGGCTGCGCACCCGCGACACGCTCTGGCGCGACCTGTATTTCTTCTGGACCAAGATCTTCGCCGTGTCGTTCGGCATGGGCGTGGTCTCCGGCATCGTCATGAGTTTCCAGTTCGGCACCAACTGGGCGGTGCTCAGCGAACAGGCCGGCAACATTCTCGGCCCGCTGCTGTCGTACGAGGTGCTGACCGCGTTCTTCCTCGAGGCGACCTTCCTCGGGGTGATGCTGTTCGGCTGGAACCGGGTCAAGGAACGCATGCATTTCCTCGCCACCTGCATGGTCGCGCTGGGCACGCTGATCTCGACGTTCTGGATCATCTCGGCCAACAGCTGGATGCAGACGCCGGCCGGCTACAAGATCGTCGAAGGCGTGTTCGAACCCGACAGCTGGTGGGCGATCGTGTTCAACCCCTCGTTCCCGTACCGCCTGGCGCACATGGTGCTGGCGGCCTTCATCACCACCTGCTTCGTGATCGGCGGCGTCGCTGCCTCGTATCTGTTGCGCGGCGTGCACGTCGAGGCCGGCAAGCGGATGCTCAGGGCGGCGGTGATCTTCGCCGCGATCACGGTGCCGGCGCAGGTCTTCGTCGGCGACCTGCATGGCCTGAACGTGCGCGAGCACCAACCGATCAAGGTCGCGGCGATGGAAGCGCACTGGGAGTCGGGCGCGCCCGGCGAAGGCGTGCCGCTGGTCCTGTTCGCGGTGCCGAACGAAGAAACCGAACGCAACGACTACGAGATCGCGGTGCCCAAGCTCGGCAGCCTGATCCTCACCCACAGCCTCGACGGCGAGATCAAGCCGCTGAAGTCGGTGCCGGCCAGCGAGCGGCCGCCGGTCAAGCCGGTGTTCTACGCCTTCCGGGTCATGGTCGGGCTCGGCCTGGCGATGTTGGCGCTGGTGCTGTTCTCGCTGTGGCAGTGGTGGCGCGGGCGCCTGTACGTATCGCGCGCGGCGCTGTGGGGCTGGCGGACGCTGACCCTGAGCGGTTTCGTCGCCCTGCTGTCGGGCTGGTACGTGGTCGAGATCGGCCGCCAGCCCTACGTGATCTACGGCCTGCTGCGCACCGCCGACGCGGTCAGCCCGATCGCCGCGGCCAGCGTGATGACCTCGCTGATCGTGTTCGCGGTGGTCTACTTCGTGGTGTTCGGCGCCGGCATCGGCTATCTGGTCAAGCTGATCCGCAAGGGCCCGCATCCGCACGAACCGCCACCGCGCAGCGAGCAGGGCGAGAAGACTCCGGCGCGGCCGCTGTCGCTGCCGGACGAATCCAGCGAAGCCGGCGCCTAGCGCGACGGCTCGAATGGCGCGCGACGGCCGATGCCGCGCGCGCTCATGCAAAGCACGATGGAGTAGGACGATGGAATACTGGCTGCCCGTGATCTGGTTCGGCGTGATCGGCTTCGGCGTGCTGATGTACGTGTTGCTCGACGGCTTCGTGCTCGGCCTCGGCATCCTGGCGCCGTTCGCCGAGGACGAAGGCCAGCTCGATCACATGATGAATACCGCCGCGCCGATCTGGGACGGCAACGAAACCTGGTTGGTGCTCGGCGGCGCGGGTTTGCTGGCGGCGTTTCCGAAGGCCTATGCGCTGGTGCTGTCGGCGCTGTACCTGCCGGTGTTGCTGATGCTGATCGCGCTGGTGTTCCGCGGCGTCGCCTTCGAGTTCCGCTTCAAGGCGCGGCGCGCCAAGCCGGCCTGGGGCGCGGCGTTCGCGCTGGGCTCGATCTTCTGCGCCTTCGCCCAGGGCCTGATCCTCGGCGCGATCGTCGAGGGCATGCCGATGCAGGAAGGCAAGTACGTCGGCGGCATGTTCGACTGGTTCAGTCCGTTCTCGATGCTGACCGGCGTGGCGGTGGTGTTCGGTTATGCGCTGCTCGGTTCGACCTGGCTGATCCTCAAGACCGACGGCCGCATGCAGCAGATCGCCCGCACCCTGGCGCGGCCGCTGGTGCTGGTGGTGGCGGCGTTCATCGGCCTGGTCAGCGCCTGGCTGCCGTTCCTTGACTCGCGGATCATGGCGCGCTGGTTCGAGGGCGGTAATTTCCTGTGGCTGTTCCCGGTGCCGCTGCTGGTGATCGGCAACGCCTACGCGCTGTGGCGCGCGGTGATGCGCGAGGGCCGCGACGCCCAGCCCTTCGTCTACGCCTTGCTGTTCTTCGTGCTGGGCTTCCTCGGCCTGGTGCTGGGGATCTGGCCGAACATCGTGCCGGGGCTGTCGATCTGGGACGCGGCCTCGCCGCCGTCGTCGCAGGGCTTCGTGCTGGCCGGGCTGGTGGTGCTGCTGCCGGCGATCCTGGGCTACACGTATTGGTCGTACCGCGTGTTCCGCGGCAAGATCGCCGCCGACGCCGGGTATCATTGAGGCGGCCCGGCGTTCGCAGGTAGGACCGGGACGCCGCCCATCGGGGCCGCCGTCCGCACGACTGGATCGTCGAAGCGGGCCGGTCCTAACACTTCGGCTTGCGCCTGGCGCTGAACGCCCAGGTTCGCGCTACCCGGAGGGGCGGGTATGCTGTACATCACATCTGCGGCGCAGAAAAACCCGTCCCCCGGCCGTACCGCCCGCCCAATGCAAGCCTACGTTTACAAAAGTCTCCGCAAGGCAGACACCTATGTATTTTTGAGCGAGCGCGACGATTTCGCCCGTTTGCCCGATGCTGTGCGCGACCAACTCGGCACCCTGCAGTTCGTGCTCGAGACCGCGCTGACCCCGGAACGCAAACTCGCCCGCGCCGATGCCGCGGTGGTCCGGGAAAATCTGCGCCTGCGCGGTTTCCATCTCCAGTTCCCGCCGGCCCTCGATCAGGCGTGGACACCCGATGCCTGAGGCCCAGACCCCGCGCGCCCCGTCCCGCGACTTGGCCCTCGCGCTCGCCGCCGGCCTGGTGCTGGCGCTGGCGACCGGTTTCGGCGGCAGCCTCGGCGGTGCGTTGGCGGCCTTGATCGGCGGCGCCCTGGCCCAGCCGGCGTTCGCGATCGCCGCGCGGCTGTGGCAGCGGCGCGACGCCGAGCCGCAGTGGCGCAGCGAATTGCCGGTGCTGGCGACGCTGTGGGGCGGCGCGACCGCCGCTGCCGCGGTGCTGGTCGCCTGGCCGCTGAGTGCCTTGCTGCAAAGCGGTTCGCTGCTGGCGGCGCTCGGCCTGAGCGTGGTCGCCGGGCTGGTGCTGTTGGCGCTGTGGCGTGTGTGGCCGCTGTGGCAGGAAGCCGAACGCGAAGGCGCGGCGCTGGCGCCGCAATGGGCACGGCTGCCCGATCTCGATCTCGGCGCCTGGCGCGGCCTCGGCGTGGCGGCGATCGTCGCCGGCCTGGTCGGGCTGATCCTGGTGCTGGCCTGGCCGGGCCTGTTGAGCGGCGGCCTGCGCTGGACCCTGGCGGTGCTGTTCGCCCTGGCCTCGCCGGCCCTGCACCTGCTGCTGCAGCGGATCGCGCCGGCCGACTACCTGCCCGGCGTCGATTTCGACCCGGAACTCGACACAGTCACCCAGGTCGACGAGCTCGGCGACGATGAAGCGCTGGAGCCGGCCCTGTACGCCGCCGCGCGCGCCGGCAAGGTCGAGCGCGCGCTGGAGCTGATCGAGCTCGGCGCCGACGTCAACGCGCTGCCGGCCGCCGAGGACCGCGACCGCCGCAGCCTGCCGGTGCTCGCCGCGGTGCTGCCCGACCT